>CAYUQC010000010.1:0-45334 GCA_964446755.1 uncultured Methanosarcinales archaeon | reverse complement strand
CATTATAGATATTATTAATTTATTAATAAATATTTTCAATTACGGATAAAATAATGACAAAAACAACGATTCAACAAAAAATAACAGGAAAAATATTGCCGATATTTTTGCTTTTAGTATTGGCAGTATCTTTGCTTTCAACGGCATCAGCAGCTGTGCCCAACCCACCCGTTTCGTTGAATGCGATTTCCGCGGATACGAATACAATTGAGATCCGGTGGAGCGGAGTAGCTGACGCAGACGAGTATAATGTTTACCGTGCAGAAAGTCAAAACGGGCCGTTTATGCAGGTTGGTACGAGCGGGAGCACCGGATATATAGATACCGGGTTGAGGTCAGGAACAACTTATTATTATAAAGTTGCTGCCAACAACGGAGACGGAGAAAGCGATTTCGCCGGCCCGGTTTCGGCAACAACAAAGTCAATGGTGCCGTATAATGTAAATGCGCAAGCTGTCAGCATGTCTGAAATTGCGGTTTCCTGGGATGCTGTTCAAGGCGCACCAAGTTATCTTCTGTACCGCTCACTCAGTCCTCAAGGAACTTATACACTTGTCACCGCAACAACTTCAACGATGTTCAGAGACACAGGATTGCAGGAAGATACAACATATTACTATAGAGTGCAGGTCGGTAACTATCAAAATACCTACGGACCGCTTTCCGATTACGTATCCGCAACAACCATGAAAGCTCCTAAATTGGTCATTACCGCAAGCGCTTTGAGTTCATCCGAAATTAAAGTGGAGTGGACTGCAGTTCCAGGAGCTTCGAACTACCACATTTACCGGTCCACTTATAACGGCGGGTATGCGTATGTTGCAACAACCGTCGACCTTGAGTGGACGAATAACGGCTTGAGTCCCTCAACAATCTATTGGTACAAAGTTGTTGCATCCAACGGCGCTGACAATTCAACTTATGCAAAAACGCATGATCAAGTGCCTGTTCTAACGGCAACCCCCATCGATACACAAACCGTTCAATTGGATTGGACCGGCGTGATGAATGCTGACCGGTACAAAATATACAGATCACTTTCCGAAAACGGTCCGTTTGAGGAAGTCGGCGCGGTTGAATACGCGACAACATTCACCGACATGAGTTTGGATCACACGACAACATATTATTACTATGTTGTTGCCTGGTCAGGTTCCTTTGAAGGCGCTTCTTCAAATATTGCGTCTGCTAAAACAATGACTCCTGTCATCGGTGTTCCGGATGTTGAGGCTGAAGCATTAAACACTACCGGCATCAAAGTCACTTGGAATGAAATCGGCGGTGCGTACGACTACAACATTTACCGCTCACTGACGGAAGACGGTGTTTACGAAAAAATCGGTGATACCGAGGATTTGGAATTTACCGACAAAAACCTTGCCCATACGACCACTTACTATTACAAAGTCGCCGTTTACACCGGACAAGATATGGGTGAACAATCCGCTCCCGCAAACGCAACAACAAAAACGCCTGAAAAGGAAACGAATCCCGGAAACAACGGCGGCGCCAAAGTGAACAAACCCGACGGATCAGTCATTCCCGGTTTTGAAAGCCCCGTAGAAGTGGAAGTGATTCCGCAGGATGAAATAAAAACCGGTTTCGGCGGATTTGTGTTCCCGTTATTCCTGCTTCTGGCTGTTTTGACGGCAGGCGTTCTTTACGCCAGAGAAAAAAGAAGACAAAATAAAATTGAGTGATTAATTCACTCGATTTTCTTTTTTATTTAAATCAATTTTAAATAAGATGAATCTCTGCTTTTCTTCGGAGGAAAGCATGGAAATCACCGACAAATCTTTTTTCATGAAATACAACGATGCCGTCGGCAGAAAGTTAAAACCGATGACCGCAGGTTTTGAAAAAAAATACGGCAGTCTGACGGCAGATGAAAATGAAGACGTTTTCCGGCAGCTGGCCTGGTGGCTTTGGGAAGCGGAAAAGAAAACGGCTTCCAAAGATGTCGGTGAAGATGAAATTATCCGCGGGATTATGGCTTATCAAACTGCTTTTCAAGAAGAATTAACGGAGTTGAATTTCCATGAAGCGGTTTATTATTTATCGGAAATTCTCAAAGGACCGAATAAAAAGACATTGACAGTAGCTTACCGGCGTGTTCCCGTTGCCATTTTCAACGAGAGGGGAAGACGCATATACAAACCGCCTGAGCCTGAATATGTCGAAGCTTTGATGACTGCCCTGTTTCAGCAGATCCGGAGCCTGATCCGGGAAGAAATGTCGCTGTCTGAAGTCTTTTACCACGCATCGCTCATCCATCTGAAAATGTTTCTAATCCACCCGTTTGTGAAAAATAACATCAAAGCAGCTATTCTGCTTGAAAAATGGTTTTTAGCCGAGAAACTCGGCAAAGTATACATTAAGCTGCCGTCCGAGAAGTATTACGCTCAAACCAAAGACTTGTACAACACAAACACGCTCATCGGAACGGCTTACAACAACGCGGACGATAAACGAGTGCTTCCTTTTTTACTGATGCTTCCGCAGGCATTGAATATTTCAGAGATTTGATTTTTTGTTCGATGAATTGATATATAATCAAATTCTATAAAGATATTGCACTTATTCTATCAGGATACACCCTGATTTGCCAGTCAAATAAGTGTACATTAAAAACGTGCGTTGCACCCCAAATTAAACAAATAGAATATACCACCAAAAAACTGTCAGAGACATTTAAAGCCATGTCTCTGATAAATTTTTTAATAACGGAGCAAGAGGAATGAAAAAGGCTGTACTGTTATTCTTGTTCATCATTCTTATACAGAATTCGGCCGCACAGGAGAGTAACTTTACGGTTGTTTTCGATTTCGGCAACGGTGAATCTTTTGAAAAATGCTACACGTGTTCGGAAGAAACGTACGGCCCGATGCCGACCGGAATAAACGGGGCAGAGATCCTTTTTGACTATTCGGATATCAAAGATCCGGCCGTCGTTTGCTGGATTTATTACGACGGACAGAATTGGATTTCTGTTTCCGAATCTGCGGTTCCCGAAAAGAAAAATCATACATTATATGCCGTATGGGATCAAAAAACAGAAAAATCTGAAACCGTTTCAGGAGTGTCTTTTGAAAAAAATCAAGAGGATATGATGCAATTTTTATTAAAAATACTGTATCTTCTGCCGGCCGTGACACTGATCATTTTATTTTTGACCGTCTTTAAAATAAAACATACCGACCGTTAATGTTTGAGAGGGCCAAAAGGGATTGAAAAAACGTCGGTGAGAACTTGTTTAATGTAGATATTGAAACCTTCCGCATCATTCTTTTTTGCCTTCTCCACTGCTTTGAAGTTGTTCTCCAATGATTTTGAATAAATCTCGGGATAATTCTCTTTAAACAGAACACGGAGGTAATTGCCGACAATCATACGGCTCATCAGTCTGTGAAAAATCAGATTCAGCGCTTTGTTTTCGCTGCCGGTGACAACCATATCTAAAACGAGAGCCGTCGGACTGCAAAGTACGTATTTTCCGGCCCGGTCATATTTCAGATCGTAAAGACGGCCTTCAACATCCTCAGCGGCCTCGGCTGATAATTTAGGCACAACACTTTCTGAAACGGAAAGGAAAGTCAGTTCAACAATCTGCATCGCGTTTTGATTCGACGGCGTTTGAACAAACCGGCGCATTTTTTCGATTTCCATATGATCGGCCGCTTTTGCCTTTATTTGAGTTCCTTTTCCTTTGACGGTCACGGCGAGGCCCAGTTCATTCAAAAGAGTCATAGCGGCACGGATCGGTTTTTTTGAAACAGTGTAATATTCCTGAAAGGCCCGTTCCGAGGGGAGGTAATCACCGTTCTGATACTCTCCCAGAGAAACTTTATACATCACCGTGTAGGCGATTGATTTGGATAATTGGGAGCAGTCGGGGAGAATCCAAGTGAAAGAAACTTCTTTTTCCGCTGTCATACCGGCTGCCATCCGGTCAACGGCATCGTTTAACTGCACAACCGCCTCAAGATAAACTTCCGAGACCCGGTTTTTCAACTCACGGTCATTTCCGGTTTTGATGTTCTCCAAAATATTTTCCATGTAATTTCTGACAACGGCGGTGTAATGCGCCGAATGCGCCTGCGAGCCGAGCGGAAGGATCGGGATAACATCAATAAATTCATTGATTTCATTAACCAGACCGGAAAAAAGCGCGTTGTCTAATTTTTTGTAAATTGCGGCGTGGAACAAGTCGATTTGATTCATCAGCCGGTAGACTTTCATTCGCGGATGCGTCTCTTCGATGATACGTTCCAATTCGGCGATTTCGTCACTGTTGAGACGTCGTGCGGCTTCCGCCATCATCGGAGGAAAAATCAGGGAACACACTTCACACACTTCCGTGAGTGATTTCTTTCTTTCAACGATGCATCTCCAATATTTCTCATTTCCTTCAAAATCTGTGTTATCAAAAACGACATAAGCGTTTTTGCCCTGCGACATCCGGATATATCCGTCTTCCTGTAAATTCCGGAGGGCCGTGCGGACGGTGATAAGAGCAACATTGTACTGTTCGGCTAATTCGGGAATTGCCGGAAGTTTGTCACCTGTCATGTATTTGCAGCTGATAATTTGGTTGAGAAGAGAATTATAGACATGCTGATACAATGTTTGATTTTCCTTCACGGTGATTCCTCCCTTGAGAAGAGGGAGTGAAACTATTTAAGAATTCCAAATCAAAGCGGCGGCACTTTCAAAAAATTATGACAAATTAAAACGGCGTCGGCAAATACATCGAAATTGACTTCCAGAAAACAATATATATCAGAGTTGCATTTGAAAGTTGGACATGTTCTATTAGGTAATAACTAAAATTCTGTAATAGGATATGTTTGTTTGAAAATATGCCGATAAAACGCCCGTTTGCTGAAGCAAAAATGGGGAATTGAAGGAACAAAAATGAGGAAAAAAACAAGTTGCGACAATTGCGGAACGGGCTGTAAAGCACGGCACATGCTCATTGAAGAGGCACGCGGGATTCAAACGGATGAGGGAAAAACGCGGCAAATCGGATTGTGCTGGCCGTGTATGAGGGCATATCAAATTGCGAAAAACAACGGTAAAACAAACTTCGAAACGCTTTGGGATTCAATTCAAAGAGCAAAAGAAGAGTTGCCGGAATGAAAAACGTACAGTGTTTGTGAAACAGAGATGAGGTTTTTAATATGGATCATGGCAGGATGCTGAAGGTAGCTGTTTGTATCATTTTTCTTTTTTCGATTCACGTATCGATTGAACAGCCTGCACCAGAAATTCACGGGTTTGAATTGGATTTGAATAAAGTTACGAAAACTGAAAGAAACACAAGTGACGAAGCAGCCTTTGCCGAGGCGCCGGAGGTAATTATCGCCTCCAACACATCCAAAGGCAGCAGTCACCGGACCCCTGCTAATCAGGGGGAAGGCAACAACCCCGGAGAAGGGGACAACCCGGGAGAAGGGGACAACCCGGGAGAAGGGGACAACCCGGGAGAAGGGGATAACCCGGGAGAAGGTGAAAATCCGGGAGAAGGTGATAACCCGGGAGAAGGTGAAAATCCGGGAGAAGGTGATAACCCGGGTGAAGGAGACATTCCGGAAGTAACGGATTACAGAAGCCGCATTTTGTGGTTGGCGGCTTCTTTGAATGATTCCGAGTCAACGGCTTACAAATTCTTTGAGAACCGCGGGAGCAAGTCAAATCTCAATTCGGAGGGAGTGAATTTTGCGCCGGATGTCAACGGAAAGATGTTTGACGAGGGAATCACCGAAGCGGACGAAGTTTACGTGTGGAGAATCTACAAAAACGGCGCCTCCAATCCGAGCGGAGAAACGGGGTTCAATATTTTCTGGGCGCCGTCCGACCCCGTTGAAACCGGCACAGGAACCCGCATTGAATGCTTGAAGTATAACACGGACACGGAAGTCTTCACTTCCGGAACGGTTCTGCTGATTGAAGAAACGAAAGCCGACACAAACGGCGTCAATCATACATATTTGATAATCAGCGGCGGCAGTTTTGAGATTAACGGGGAATAAACAGAATTCCCCGATTTATTTATTAAAAATCGTAAGGATAAAGTAAAACAGCAGATTCGTCAGAAAAGACACACATGAGATTTTGCCGGCTCAACAATTTATTAATATCAAACATCCTTTTTATTCCCATGGAAATCTTGGTCGATGTCGGCGGAAATCCCGGAACGGACTGCCGCGGATTCTGTAAATACTGCTATTTTAAAAAAGTCGGCATAACGGAACCGCTCGGCTGCAGATACTGTCCGCCTTTCGTGAAGGGATGCGACTACTGCACCCGAAGTGTCCGCGAATCTCATCACGGATTTAAACCCATGAAACAGGTATTGGATGAAACCGCTTCCAAGATTTACGGTTCCAAAGACTCCGACATCAACGGATTTGTAATTACCGGCGGCGGAGATGTGAGCTGTTATCCCGAATTTCTGCCGCTTTTGGCGTTTTTATCCGATTTCGGCCTTCCCGTCAAAATCGGCTATACCAGCGGCAAAGGATTTGACGGATCGGAAGCCGCATTTATGAAAGATGCCGGCATCAAGGAAGTCAATTTCACGCTTTTCGCATCCGACCCTGCACTCCGGAAAGAATACATGCACGATCCGACACCCGAAATGTCGCTCAAAGTTTTTGAGGAGCTGTGCGGTTTCTGTGATGTTTACGCCGCAATTGTTCTTGTTCCCGGCGCCAACGACGGTGCGGTTCTGGATGAAACCCTTTCATGGCTTGAAAAAGCCGGTTCGAAAGGCGCTCTTTTGATGCGTTTTGCCAACAAAACGGAAAACGGTTTAATCCTCGGTAACGAGCCCGTGATTCCGGGCGTTGTTTCGCACACGATTGAAGAATTTACCGAAATCGTTCGGAACGCCGCGAAGAATCACCCGAATTTAAGAATTTCAGGAACGCCGCTGGAAGACCCGCTTTTGGATTCGCCGTTCGCGATTCGAAATGTCCCCGAAGCTTTGGCAAAACTGCCGAAGATCAACATGGAAGCAACAATTATCACGGGAAAAGCTGCTGCTCCGCGCTTATCCGATATTTTTGAAAAACTCGGCGGTACGGTGAACGTCATTGCAGCCGAAAAGGATATCGGCTGTTTGATTACTGCCGATGATCTGAAAAAATTAGACCAAAGCGAACTGAAAGAAACTGTTTTTATCCCGGGGCGCTGTTTCATTCACGAAAGAGACATCAAAGAGATTTTGATTCCCGAAAAATCAAAACGGATTGTCCGGCGCGGCCCTGATACACTTTCGATAGACGGGGAAATGTCGGCGAGCATGACAAAAGAAGAATTGCTGGATTTTGAAATACAGGCGTTTACCGAATTAATCCGATTGATTAATACATTGGGACTGCCGCCCGAAAAAGGAAAAGAGACGGATAATCAATAATCCGCCGGGTCCGTTTAAGAGTCAATCATTATTAAGGACGCATTGTCGTTTTTCTGAGCCGCCGCTATATTTTCCTTCAACTGCTCAGCCGTGACGCTGCCGTAATAATCGTTCGCAAATGTGCCGTTTTCCGACGCCTCAAAGACATTGGGCATTCCGATATGATACCAAACGGTGTAATTTCCGTTTTCGTCAAAATTCGTATTCAGGAACAATAAAACCGTATCGCCGATTTCAAACTCGGGGACGCGGGAAGCATTCAGCGTATAACCGTCAACCGTTCCGCCCGGCGCGCGAACGCATAGACGGGAAACATTTCCTTTTAAAACTTCAAACTCGTCCGACGGATAACAGGTGTAAATCCAGGTGCTGCAAAGATCATACCGCGGCGGCTTCTTACCGTCTTCGGTGCCCCAAACCGCAAATTTATCAGATACGGTTGCAATAACAATCAAATCAGACCGCGCAACCAGCTCTTCATAATCGGGATAATACCAGTCAATGATGACATCACCGACGCTGCCGTTTACGGGAAAACAGGTTTTTTGCTGTTCGGCGCTGACACCGACCGCTGCAACCGCAACAATAATCAGCGCCGCCGCAAAAGCGAGTACCGCAATCTTCATTCCTTTTGTTTCTTCCGTCATAGTTATCCCAAAGCCGCGATGATATTTTATTATGCCGTTTCGGAATCGGCGATGTCCTGTTTCAGCTGTTCGGTCGATATTTCCCCGTAACACGGGTTCTCAAATTGCCCGCCGCCATTTTCAGTAAACGCGCCCGGCCAGTTGATATGATACCACAGTATACGGTTGCCGTCCGCATCTTTATTGTTTGTCAGGAACAAAAGCACTGTGTCGCCGACTTCAAATGAAGAGGTCTGCGTCGCCTTCTGCGTGTATCCGTCAACTTCACCGCCGCGGACGCGCCCGATAATCGTTGTC
This sequence comes from uncultured Methanosarcinales archaeon, assembly GCA_964446755.1. GTDB lineage: Archaea > Halobacteriota > Methanosarcinia > Methanosarcinales > Methanosarcinaceae > Methanimicrococcus. The sequence continues at coordinate 36,970 of CAYUQC010000010.1, read as the reverse complement.
GTGTTGCCTTTCAAAACCTCTTCCGGCTTGAATGTGTATTCCGTATAAATGCTGCTGTAAATTGTCACGGGAGACGGCATTTCACCGTCATCGGTCCCCCAGATGCCTGCCTTATCCGTCACGGTGGCAATAACGATTAAATCTGAATCGGCAACAAGTTTGTCATAATCGGGAATATACCAGTTGATCATCATTTCGCCCAGATCTTTGCTTGCAGGCGGCTGATTTTGGCTTTTCTGATAAGCATATCCGATGACTGCAGCCATAATGACGACAGAAAGGATGAGCAGAACGATGCCGAGTTTTTTGGAGGAGGAAAGTTGAGCCATAATTATCTTCATGTTAAAACGAGGCGGCGTTATAAATCGTTTACTTTGATTTTAAATGATTTTGAAGTTATTAAAGAATCAATTTTTCAAATCACCGAAAAACGATTTTTAAAAAAAGAAAAAGGTTGCCGGAGAAAATCTCCGGCAAAATGTTAATTTTTACTGTTTCAGAATTATTTGGCCGGAATGACCAATGTTCTTTCACCGGCAGGCTCGAATTCTCTGAGTGCGCCGCGGCCGAATTCGTATCTCGGTCTGGTGAAGTCGAACGGAAGAAGGTCGTCTGCGAAACAAACTTTGACCAACGGGTTGACGGTGTAGGCATCGCCTCTTGTGGAGTGTGCTGCCATTGTGATACCGGCATAGCCGCCCTGGTGACCGACGTTCATAGCGTAGTTGGGGTAGTTGGGACCGCGGAGTTCTGCGGGGGCACCTTCGTCACCCTGGTATGAACAGACGTTGGAAGCACCGCACTGGTCCTGCAAGTCGTAGCCGTAGAAGCCGAGACGGCCCCATGCTTCCTTGTGGAGGTACATGGAGAGGTACCAGCCGGAAAGACCTGCGTTACCGTTTCCTGTTGCGATGGAGACACCGCAGCCAGCTGCGGCCGCGAGGGATGTTGCTCTCTGGGAACCGCCGAAGTGGTCTTCAAGGGCAGACGGGTATCTCTCGTATTCTTCGATACCGAAGAGTGTGGATTCGGTTGCGATGTCTTTGATGACTTCGTTGGTTGCCTTCACTTTGTTTGCTGTTCCGGTCTTGCCTGCGTGGTTGTACTTCTTGTTGATGTAGTCAATGTTGTAGTACAAGTTGTTGTCCAAAATGTCGTCAGTGTAACCTGCGGTTGCGTACTGTGTGAAACCGACACCACCGGACATGTAGGAACCGAGCCAGATCTGGTCGTACATGACACAGCCTGCGCCGACAACTTCGAGAGCGACCTTTGCGGGGTCGTCGACGTTGACACGGCTGGACTGGACAATGTCACAAAGGTGACCGAAGGAAACGCCTCCGGGTTCGTTGGGTGCTCTGACACGTCTTGCGGGGAGCATTTCACCCATGTTGATGGAACCTGCGTGCTTTGCAGCGTAGGACAAGTCAGCGACAGCTGCTTCACCGGCGCACATGTTGTATGCGGAGATGAAGGACATACCGATCTGCATGGCAGACCATCTGCTGGTCTGACCGCCGTCAGTAGATCTGATGACGATTGTCGGGATGTGGAGTGCCTGCCAGGATGTGTTTCCGATGGCTGCTTTTAACTGTTCTGCCTGTTCTGCGGGGAACATCTTGTTGATGTCGATTAAGAACTGTTTGTCGATTTCGTCTGCGAGGTCATCGTTACCGGTGAACATCTTGACGTAACAGTCGTCGACCAAGCCGGGGTGACATTCGACCATCATTTCCTGAACGACAGCACCGCCCGGAAGGGAGTGGTTGAGGTTTTCAAGGTAGTTGTTGATGGTTTCGGGTGTAACTTCTTTACCCAATCTCTTTTCGAGTGTGTCGTGAGCCATGTCGAGACCGACGATGTTGGTTCTCTTAATGTCGTCAACCATCTGCTGCATTGCGGCGTTGTTGACATAGTGTAAGTCATCCGGGTCACAAACGAGGTCTGTGCCTGAAATTCTGTACGGCGTGATAGCGCGCTGACCGAGAGGTGCACCGGTGTGCATCATGGGGTTGTAACCGACAAGTCCTCTTTTCTTTGCGATTTCCTTGCCGGCTTTAATCATTTCTCTCTTTCTGGGGCTCTGTTCCGGACCAAGTCTGTAGAATTTTTCAGTCTTGGAGGTAATGTCGGTACCGCCCTGTCTGTTGTCACCATAGTCCTCAGCGAATTTGATTTCCATGGATCTCTTAAATCTTGCAAAAATATCTTCTTGTGCCATTTTTGTCACTCCTTACTGTGCTTTCTCCACACCGGGTCTGAAGCCGTACTGAGTTCTCTGGAGGTAAACTCTCTGAACCCATTCAACTGCTTCTGCGTCGGATCTGAACGGAACGTTGTCCACACGGTAGATGGTGGTTCTCTTGGCTAATTCTTCTTCGGACATAGGTTTGCCGAGGTTGACTTTTCTGTCAAGCGGAATTGCGACCTGGTCCTTGTCCATGATGATGACATCGCCTTCTTTTCTGCTTCTGTCGAGCATGTCGAACATAACGCCGTCTTCCTGGAGACGGACAGAGTGACCGTGAACGGTTGCACCGCGGAGGCTTGAGCGTGCCGGGTCAGTCATTTCGGTTTCGATCTGATCTTTTGCGACAAGTTCCATGTCTCTTTCACGGGCTTCGACGATCTGACGGCCGGAAAGTGTACCGGGGTCGACACCTCTGAAGTTGATGGCTGCGTAGTAGGATCTGACGTACGGAACGGACGGCGCGTTGTACATAGAGTCAACGAACTGAACGTATCTGATACGGTCGCCTGCTTTTGCGCCGGGTGTGGGCTCGACGATTTCTCTGATCGGGCACGGCGGTTCTTCCATTTCCGCTAACGGCGGGTGGGTGCTCGGGTAGTCCTGACCGGGGGCGCGGTGGCCGAGGATTGCGGTCAAGTCTTCGTCGGAAATTTCTCTCAATTTTTCCAAGTCATGACCCATGTGTTTTCTTCTGTTTTCTGCAACAGAGGTTGTACCGGGATAATATTGTGCTTTGTATGCCATATTCTTAACTCCTTATTGGATTTGGCCTAATGTTTCCTTTACTTTAACGATAATCTCACTGAGTTTTTCACGTGATGCCGCGTCACCTCGGGTGACACCGGTCACGATGTTCATGATAACGCCATCAGAAAGCTGGTCTTTCTCTTTGGGTTTGACGTAACGGGTTTTAATGCCTACTTTTGCAAAATCTTCAAAATCGACAAGCGCTTGTGTAATAATAACTGCGGGAATACGTACGCCACCGAAAATTTCTCTGGCTTTTCTCACAAAGTGGTTTCTCACATTACCGAAGTGAATGATCGCCATTTTGTGCATGTTGATTTGGTCAATTTCTTTCGGATCGATACCGAAAGAGCCCATTGTTCCCGACTCGGGGTAGCCGGTACCGGCGTAAAGGACCAAAACGCCTGTCTGAATATTTTCTCTGCGGATTGCGTATGTAATTTCACAAATCGGTTTTGTCACGTGTCTCCGGCCCGAACCCATCGCAACGACAACCACGTCAAGCTTTCCGGCTTGAGAAAGCGTGCCCGCTCTTGCGAGACTTCCGCCTTTTCCGTGGCTGATGCCGAGGCGGCAGTCAACGACTTGGGTGTTCCGGTCGAAATTCATCATGATAATTACCTCTTTGGTCCGTACAATTATTCGCTGTCTTTTTCTTCTTTTTCAATGAAGACAATTTGATCGAGTTTTCCTTTCGGATCAGTCATGCCGAGCAATCTTTCGTCGGGATCGGGACCCATTTTGGCGTAGTCAACAACGGTTGAATATTTCTTGAAAAACACGCCTTTGTAGAATTCAAAGGGGAAACTGAACGTTTCATCGCAGATTTTCTTAATTTCATCAGCCGTGCGGTCGCTGTCAACTTCAACAAGAAGACGGCTTAAGGTGACGCGCATATTGACCTGCTGACCTTCCACTTCGATTGATTTCTTCAGCGGATGGTTGACTTTCTCGCCGGTTCCCGGGCCGTATCCGACTTTGTCGGGCAGACGGGATCCTTGGACCATAACTCTGATAATGCCGTCGCAATCGTAAATTCTTCCGAGAAGCTTTTCCGATGTCTCAGGACTTAAGATTCTCTGCGGAACAATTTCGATTTGAACTGTTTCGCTTGCTGCAGTTTCGCAGTTACATCCTGATTCAGTGGGACATGTCATAGTTTCATCAGACCTTCATCTTTGGTTATTTAGAGGGCTCCTGCAACGGCTTTAATCGGTTCTCTGAACTCGTCCATTGTACCGAACACATCACCGATCAATTGGGATGTGGATTCGATTGTGAACATCTGGGTTCCTGCGTCAAGTGACACTGCTGCTGCGACACAGGGGATAGCGAATCCTCTGGAGTGTCTTGTAACGACGTGGTTACCGTTGAAGATACCCGGTCCGCCGCCACCGTAGATTGAGTGACTGAAGAAGGAGAAACCGACGGATGCACCCTGGAGTTTACCGTAGTCACAGCCCGGAAGGCCTGTTTCTTTTTCGAGGATGTCGTTGAAGTAGAGCATTGTTGCTGCGACGTCCTGTGCTGCGCGTGATGCACCGCAGTTGACCATTGTGGCAGCGAGTGTACCTGCTGCTGCATATGCGTTCCACATGGCGACATCGTCTGCCTTGTAGAAGTTGTAGCCGGATGCGCCGGTTTTGTCAACGTGGATGATCTTGTCTTCGATGGCTTTGCCGACGAGGGATTCAATAACAGTGCCGACGGTTCCGTCTTTACCGTTTTGTTTGACCATGTCGTAAACCATGTTGTTTGCGTTCAAGCCCTGGTAAGCAAGACCGAGGAGCTGGTGTCTTTCGAAGTCACCGATTGCGCCGCCCATTTCGAAGATACCGGTCTGTTCATAGATTGAAGAGAGAGCGGCTGCGTTCATTGCGTTTCTTCTGGTAATGGCTGCAACGTGGTTGGATGTGATGTTACGGAGTGAATAGCCGAGACCCTCATTGTTCTGGGGGATGTCGAGAATTCCTTTGATCGGGCTGCCGGCCATACCGACTGTGACCGGGTAGCTGCCCCAGCAGGCTGCCTTAACGATCATGGAGTCGTACATGTCGGTGTTGTAAGCATCGAGAATTGCCTGTGTCATTGCTGCTGCACTGACAGTCATGGAGGCGGTGGATTCTGCGCCTGCGTTCAAACGTGCAGTCGGGATCTGAATCAAAATTTGTTTACCGCCGGCCAAGGGCTTAACAACTGTGTCGTCGCCTTCGTCAACTTGAACAAGTTTCTGAACTGCGTCGACGATTGCGCCTGAGTTTTCAACCAAGTTGTACTCAAGTTTGCGGCCGAGAATTTGCTTTGCGGCGCCGCCCATCTTACCGGTGGAGAGTGATTTCTCAATACCGGCGAGGTTAACGGCAACTGAACGTTTGGTGTCCATAATGATTTTTTGGATCGCCTTGTTTTTGACCGGAGCAAGGTCTCTGATGTTGACGTTGCTCTCTAAGAGTTGTCCTCTATCGCTGTAGATATCTACTGTGTCAGACACGGATATATCCTCCTTATTATTTAAAACGAAATTGGGCATGATAAAAAATACGAACCGATGTGAGCGTGTCCGGTAAAATAGATCTATTACGGATTACTCAATTTATCATTCCAATCAACTATCAAATTCGTAAATTTCGTACTTAAAGGTTTTGAGCTTGCAAATTATAACAGGTTTACAATAAAATGCGGTGGAATAAGTTAATGGTTGATTTTTAACAAAGGTTATGATTTTACAGATGAATCGTGTTATTTTATCCGAGCAGGAAGAATAAAATATAAAATGTCCGAAAAAGGACAATGACAATTAAAATTTGTATCAAAAGGTTTTTAATGAATGTTCATGTATCACTCTCTGCAAGGTGAATATAGAAGATAATATTAAAAAAGTAAAATAAATTTAATTTTACCGCCTGTTTTTGATTCAACTCAAAAGATTTGATAAAACGAATTCTATGTTCAATTTTTGTATGGCTTTTTTTGACCGAACCCTTATAATCAATAAAAGAATATGACGGCTCATGATTGTTTCCGTCAGAAAGTCAATCCCGAAAGGAAGGATAACGGCTCCGGCTTCGAAAAGTTATACGCACCGCGCTGTTTTTATTGCTTCATTGGGGAAAAGCAGATCCGAACTTTCCCGTCCGCTGCTTTCGGCCGATACAAAATCAACAATGGAGGCCTGCCGAATGTTCGGCGCAGCCGTTGAAGAAAAAACAGACCCGGAAACAAATGAAACCGTTATTATTATCAATGGCTTCGGCGGAAAGCCGAAAACCCCCGAAAACACGATAGATGTCGGCAATTCGGGAACCACGCTGCGTTTAATGACAGCGCTTGCAGGCGTCGCCGAAGGCGAAGTGACCCTGAAGGGCGATGAATCGATCCAAACAAGACCGAATACACCATTATTAAAAACGCTGAACGAAATGGGTGCCGAAGCTTATTCGGTAAAAGGAAACGGCTGTGCACCGCTTGTCGTGAAAGGAAAAATCAAACCCGGCAGCGTTTCAATCGACGGCGGAATGAGTTCGCAGTTTATTTCAGCACTTATCCTCTCCTGCCCGCTTTTGGAAGCCGATTCAAAAATAAAGATAGAAGGAGAATTAAAATCCAAGCCGTATGTTGACATTACGCTTGAAGTCGCTCAAAAAGCCGGCGTCAGGATTCACGAACACAAAGAAAGCGGTTCGGAAGACGACGCCGGAATATTTTATGAAATTCCCGGCAATCAAACATACGCTCTCGGCGATTATGTGATTCCCGGCGATTTTTCGTCCGCCTCTTATTTGCTGACAGCGGGCGCATTGATTCCCGGCGCGGACATCAGGCTTGCCGGACTTTTCCCGTCGGCTCAAGGCGACAGCGCGATTGTTGAAATATTGGAGAAAGCCGGCGCCGACATTTCATGGGACAAAGAAAACGGAGTCATTCATGCATCCAATAAAAACGGCAAACGGTTGAAAGGAATTACCTGGGATGCCGGAAAAACGCCCGATTTGGTTCCGACGCTGGCTGTTCTCGGCGCCTTTTCGGACGGCGAAATGAGAATCATAAATGCCGAACATGTTCGTTTTAAAGAAACCGACCGTTTGAAAGCGATGGCAACGGAACTCTCAAAAATCGGTGCCGTTATTGAAGAAACCGCCGACGGTTTGATTATTTCGGGCGAGAAAAGCAAAGGTAAAATGAAAGGAGCTGCCGTTCACGGATGGGATGACCATCGAATCGTGATGTCTTTATTTATAGCCGGAATGATGATCGGTGATATGACCATTGATACGGCGGAATCCGTTAAAATTTCCTATCCCGACTTCTTTGAAGAAATGAAAAAGGTCGGCGCCGTTTTTGAAAAATGAATCATCCGATAAGGAATCAAATGATTTCTTAGTACTTTTTGATCAAAAAATCATCGTCTTTTTCATAATCTCTCCAGACATAATAAACATAAAAAGCCACTGCGATCAGAAAAAGCAGCAAAATCCAATAAATCTGGGAGTTCAGGTCAGAACCCGCCGATTCATTTGAAAAAACAGGCGAGAGATTATTTTCAATACCCAAAGCTGTTCCGCCGAGAAAAATAAAAGAAAAGCAGAAAAGCAGAATTAAAAGTTTGTTTTTCGTTTTCATAAGGTTCAAAACGAGATGTGTTTTGAATCGTATTAAACTTTACTGAAAAAAGAAATTATAATGACAATATAATGAAAAGAAATCGGAAAAATCCGATTCTTTACATTTTTTCAAGTTCCTGAAGAACCATTTCACGGGCCAGTCTCGCATCAGCCTTTCCTTTGGCTTTCTGCATGACTTTGCCGACGATGAAGTTCAGCGCTTTTTCCGTTCCCGCTTTGTAGTCGGCAACGGCTTCGGGGCTTTCCGCAATGGCTTCTTTGGCAGCTGTTGCGATGAAATCATCGGCAACCATTGTCAGACCTTTTGCTTTCACAATCTCGGCCGGCTTGCCGCCGTCGTCCAAAAGTGTGCGGATCACGGTGACGCCGCTTTCTTCACTGATTTCTTTCTCGGAAACCATGTTAATAACGGCAACAATATCATCGCCGCTGATTGCCGTAATCGGTAAATCACGGTAGTTGAGTTCGCCTTTGACAACATCGGCTACCCATGACGCTGCGGATTTCGGGTCAACTTTGGCGGCGACATTTTCAAATAAATCGGCAAATGCGCGTTCCGTCACCAAACTCTTGGCATGAGCGTCGGAAATGCCGTATTGAGAAACGAAGCGTTCACGTTTGGCGTCGGGCAGTTCCGGCATTTGAGCGCGGATGCCTTCTACTCGGTCGCCGACAATCATCGGCACCAGATCAAAGTCTGGGAAGTAGCGGTAATCATCCGCCGTTTCTTTCACACGGAGACTGATAGTGACGTTTCGGTCCTCATCATAGTGGCGGGTTTCCTGAACCAGGGGTTTGTTTTTCCGGAGGAAATCCTTCTGGCGCATGATTTCATAATTGATGGCTTTCTCGACCGCTTTGTGGGAGGAAATGTTTTTCACTTCCACACGGGTGCCTTCAATGCGTTTGCCGTTGAAGATATTCACGGAAATGTTGGCGTCGGCTTTCATCGCGCCTTCACGGGATCCGTCAAAGACATCCAGATATTCCAAGATGCTTCTGAGTTTATCCAGAAAACGGCGGGCTTCTTTAGCGGACCGCATGTCGGGTTCCGTAACGATTTCAACGAGCGGCATGCCGGACCGGTTGAAGTCGATGATACTGCCGGTTGACTTTTCAATCGTTCCGAAGTGCGCCATCTTACCGGGATCATCTTCCATGTGAGCCCGTCTGATGCGGACTTTCAACTCTCCGTCTTCGCCTTCGATGACAACGGAACCGTTCTTGACGATCGGCCTGTCAAACTGAGTGACCTGATAACCGTTGCCGAGGTCGGGATAGAAATAACTCTTCATGAAGAAATCGGTTTCATTTTCGATTTCAGCGTTAAGCGCCAAACCGATTCGGATGGCGTATTCAACGGATTTCTCATTAAGAACGGGTGTCGTACCGGGAAGCGCCAAACAGCCGGCACAGAGACAGGTGTTGGCTTCACTGTCGGTATAATCCGATGTACAGCTGCAGAACATTTTGGTGTCGGCTTTGTTGAGCTGAACGTGGACTTCCAAACCGATCATAATACCGTCAGGGTTTTCGTAAACCATTCAAATCGCCTCCGGAGATTTAACAAAGTCAGTTGCCTTTTCAAACGCCTCGGCCGCCGCAATCACATCCGCATCTTTCAAGTAACCGCCGATGATCTGAAGACCTGCCGGCAGTTTGCCGACAAAGCCGCAGGGAACAGTTGCTGCCGGAAGACCGGCCAAATCCGCGCCTGCAATCGCTGCCGAGTAGGAACTGAGTTCTTGGTCACATCCGCCGCTGCATGCGCCGCCGAGATCGGGCGCCGTATCTTTCGTGGTCGGAGAAATCAAAAGATCGTATTCTTTAAACACGGATTCGAATTCTTCAACGATAAGCGTTCGGGTCTGCATGGATTTCATATAATAATCAGTGTACTGCCCGGCCATCAAAAGATAAATACCGAGCATGATTCTGCGTTCAACGACAGGACCGAAAAGCGCTCTTGTTTTGGCAATCATTTCATGCCAGTTGTCCGCTTCTACGCGCGGGCCGAACCGTGTGCCGTCATATTTAGCAAGCATGGCTGAGCTTTCGCCCGCCGCGATAATATCGTGAACCGGCTGCATGTATTTGGCTGTTTTCAAAGAGAATTTCTTGCAGGTTGCGCCGAGTTTTTCAAAGGTTTCAACCGCTTCGTCAAACGTTTTCATGACACCGGCGCTGACACCTTCGAGGAATTCTTCGGGAATGCCGATCCTGCATCCGGAAAGCGGCTTGCCGCCGGAATAACTCATTTTATCGGGCAGAGAAGTGGAGTCTCTGTTGTCGTTTCCGGACAGAATATCCATGACGGTGACGACGTCGGAAACAGTTGTTGCGGTCACGCCGATCTGGTCAAGCGAACCGGTGTAATAAATAAGACCGAATCTGGAAACTGCACCGTAGCTGGGTTTGAATGCCGCGGTTCCGCAGAAAGAAGCGGAAACGCGTAAGAGACCGCCGATGTCGGAACAAACAGCAGCGGGAACAATTCCGGATGCAACGGCTGCTGCGGATCCGCTCGGGCCGCCCTTCTTTGTTTTGTCCCGCGGATTTTTGACGGCACCGTATGCGCTTGCCGCGCCGAGGACACCGAATTCAACCATATTGGTTTTGCCGATAATGACGGCACCCGCCTTTTCCAAATCCTCGACCGATTTGCCGGAAAACGGCGGAACATACCCTTTCATAATTTTAGAAGCGCAGGTTGTTTCAATGTCTTTTGTGGAAATGTTGTCTGAAACGGCGATCGGAACACCGGCAAGCGGTCCGGAACCCGTGCCTTCGGCATCACCGCAGACTGTAATAAAAATGCCCGAATCATCTTTCTTGATTTTTTCAAGGCTTTCGGCCACGGCTTTACCGCCGGCGGCCTTAAAGGATGCAATATCTTTTGTCATATTTTCCCTCAATAATGAATTTATAATGTTTCACAGCCGGTGCATTACAAGATTTTGGGAATCTTGAAGGAGGTTTCATAGACGTCCGGCGCATTTTTAAGGGCGTCTTCAACACTCATGGAGGGAACCACGACATCTTTACGAAGAACCGTATTCAAACGGGACGGGTTGACGGTTTTTTCAACGCCGTCGGTCGGTGCGTCCGCGATAACGGTATAATACTCCAATTTTTGATTGATTTTGTCCTGGAACTCGGAAATGTCTTTCTCTTCGACGGCAATTCGAGCGACCCAAGCAAGTTCTTTCGTTTCATCTTTTTGAATCATTCATAGACCCCACATGCGATAGATATAGATTCACACGGGTTTATAGCGTGTTTTTTTACGATATTAAAAAATGTAACAGTTATTAAATAAAAGATTATCTGTATGCATAAATTTTTGTCACGATTATTAATAGAACAAATAAGTCGGAAACAGACGGATTTTTTATGTTTCCGGTCCGAAAACATAAGATTGTAATTATTTAATATGCAGATTATAATTTACAGTTATTTTTCAATTCGTCGGTTTGTCCAAAATAATAATTTTCGATTTTGTATTCAAACAGAATATATTATAAGGCATAAAGATTTTTTCAGACACAAAGTAAAAAATCCGATATTTATGTCCGTCGAACATGAATTTGCAGGCAGCCGGTTCTTAGGCAAAAACTTCAACTTAAATAAGCTGAAAATTACCGATTCTTCATTTATAGTGGCGTCTGTCGAAGCCGGAAACACAACAACGAAATGTATCCTCACGGCAACGGATTTGAAAACCGGAAAAACGGATATCATCGGAAAATGTGTTCGTCTGACGCGTGATATTCAGAAACCCGCCGTTAATTCAGAAATTTTCGGAAAAACCGTCGGCGGAACGGAATTGACCAAAGAAACACTGGCTGAACTCGTCCGCGACACCATTCGGCAGGCTCTTTTTGAAAAAAATCTGACGCCGGATGATATCCATTTTGTCGTGCGTTCAACAGGCGTGACCGCCGAAACGGGCGAACAGCTGGGAATGATTATCCTTGCGCTGGCGGAGGGGTGTCTTCTCGCCGGATTTTCGCCGCGGAAAATGACGGGTTACTTAACTCTTGAAAATATGCCCGAAAAGCTGAAACCTTACTCTTATTTGGATCAAGTTTATTTTGACGGCGCGGTTGCCGGCGTCCGCCCGCCTGCCGGATTCGGCGAAGGAATCGTTTCCAACGAAATGGAAGGCGAACTGGCGCTCGCCGGGCTCAAAGAAGCCGGAAAACATACCGGCGCAGACCTCAGAAACCCGTGCATTGCCATCGATATGGGAACAACGCTGTCGGGCAGAATTGCCGACAGCAGCCGCCCGTATGCCAAAACCGCCGCCAATTTCTGCGGTTATGCCGGCGCTGTCGCGGATGCATTCCTTCAGAATATTGCACCGGATAAAAGCGTTTATGAATGGATGCCGGCCGAAAACCCTGCGGAACAGCCGGAAAGTATCCGCCCCGCTGTTGAAAATGCGGCAGCGGAGAGCATGAAATACATCCATGTCATGAAGATTCCCGAAACACGAAAACAGTTCGGCCCGTTTGCCGTCAATGCCGCAGCCTCTGAAAAAGCGGGCGCGCTTCTTTTCGGCTGTGATGTCGGAGAAAACGGTTCGGATTTGCAGAAGCTTGCCGAAATCGGAGAGAAAGTATACAAAACCGGCGGATCGGAAGCTGTCTCCGCTTTGATTGATGATGTCATGTCTGAAATTGCGGTCCGGCTCATTGACCGCATTCGGGAAGAAGGGCTTCTGACAGCTGAAACCTGTATAGGAGTGACAGGCCGCGCCGGCATAACGGGTGCGAAAAAAGAAAAAATAATTCAAAAACTGCAATCAAGGAATATACTCGATTGTCCCGAAAAGAAACTGATTTTTGCCGAAGACGGTCTTGCGCGCGGTGCAGCTGTCATGGCGCGCTGTATGAACTCTTTGGGGTGCCCGAACAATCCGCTCGGCGGGCATCGCGGCGGAAAATGCATCATGCAGGAGCGGCGGGCACTGCAGAATATGCGGCCGTCAGCCGACTGTTGATACCAGCAGCAGCCAGCCGACAAATATAACCGATTGAATCAGAACAAGCGGCAGCCCTAATTTTAAAAATTCAAAAAAGGTCAGCGTTTCACCCGATTTTTCAGCGTTTTGAATAATAATCACATTGCTGGCCGCACCGAAAATTGTCAGATTGCCGGCAAGCGTGCTTCCCGCAAGCAGAGTAATGTAAAAAATCGGCGCGGCGGAAATATTTTCAAGAAGAGGAAGTGCCAGCGAAACATACGGAACGTTTGAAATAAACTGGCTGAGAATCAAACCGGTCGAATATAATACGGGAATTGAAGTGCCGAAACTTTCCGGGATGTAATTTTGAAAAAAACCGGTCATATTAACGGACTCAATAAGAATAAACATTGAAATAAAGAAAAGAAGTGTTGACCAATCTGTTTTCTTGAGCAGAGTGAGACGCTTCCCGGAAAAAAGAATCAGCGGCAGAGCGCCGGCCAGCGCGATCAGAACCAACGGAAACGAATATCCGGCAACGGAAAAAAGAACTCCTGCAAAAACGGCGGTTAAAACAAATACGATGGATATTTTAGTGAGTTTTAAAAGCGGCCTGTCGGCATGAATGTCAGGAACGGGACAGGATGAAAAATCCGGCCCGCTGCCGTGCCCTCCGATTTCCTTTTTCGGCAGCGTTCTCGCTAAATAAAAATACAGAACTGCCAAACTCAAAATCGACGGGAACAGCAGGTAAATAAAGAACGGAACGAATGACCCGTCAAAAGCAGCTGTTGCAATCAGCAAATTTTGAGGCGCGCCGATGGGTGACAGCAGGCAGCCTGTCGTCACGGAAGCAGCCAGTGCAAAAAGAAGCGTTTTCGGCGGAACAGCATACCGGCAAGCGCACCAGATTGAAAACGGCGCAAACACGATCGCTACGGTATCATTCATAAGAAGCGCGGACAAAAAACCGGCAAAGAAAATGAATGCGAAAAGAAATGATTTTGCTGACGGCAAACGATGAAAATGTTTGTACGCATAAAATTTTAAAATGCCAGAGAGGTCAACTGCCGCGCCGACAATAAACATCCCGAACAGAAAAAGAATGACATCCCATGAGACAGCGGCATACGCTTCGGATACAGAAATCCGGCCGAGCAGCAGAACGGCAGCAGCCCCGAGCGTCATTGAAAACCACATCGGAACATGTATTGAGCCGACCCTGCGGACAACAATCAGCAGCAAAACGAAAAAGAGAACAAGAACGGCGAGCTGCATAATAATTCCGGATTGAAAAAATCACTTCAATAAAATAAAATTAAAAAATGAACGGGCCGTTAAACGGCAGTAACGGAATTATCCCGCGCCGCCCGGAGCGTCGCGGCTTTCAACATTTTGAAGAGATTCGATGGCTTCTTCACGAATGCGGATTTTTTCCTCAATGTCCGCTTCCAAATCTTTACGTTTGGCTTCCGTTTTAACAACTTCGTCCGTGAGTTCTAAAAGTTCAATTTTGTAATAAAGCTCGGTGACATCTAAGAAAGCCCAAACACCTTCATCATCTTCCATGATTTCGGTGATTTCTCCGATGGTTCCCGTGTTAATGTATTTGACATAATCGCCGACTTTCATTTCACGGCCGCGGATATCAAAAACTTTGAGCTCTGCCATGTTTTATTTGAATGTGCCCAAGGATTAAAAAGATTCTGTTAAATATTGAAACAAAATGAAAAGGAATAAATACCAAAAAAAATAGTTTTTATTGTTATTCTAAAAAACGGATAGAACTATCTGATGTATTTTGAATTGATTAATTCGGTACTTTGAATATTGCGGCTGTTGAATGCGTTTTGGCGGCATTCTTCTGTCGAACGGGGCAAAACAACGAAGAGTATGCGGCTTACCGGACAGGTTCAATAATTGATTGATTTGACCGGATAATGGGCAAACAATGAAAAAGAGGAGTGAATATGAAAAAAAGAATCATTGTTTTTGCCTGCTTAATTCTGATTTTAAGCATCTTGCCGGCCGATGCGCTGGACAGAATCTTTGAAACGAACGAGGAAAAAAACATTCTGCCGGCACCCGAACTGCCGGAACAAAGAGAACCGGTGTCCCAAGATCTGTATTTATCGGCCCCGGCAACGAAAATGATCAATGCGGGGAAAACGCTTTCAGATAATAATGATTTAAATCCGGATTACGGCAATACGGTGATTGTAAACATCGAAAATGAACTGGATTTATTGAAAATTTTAAACGAGGCGGGAGAGAAAAAAGTTGACGGGTCAGGAAAACGTATCAAAAATATCTATACGCTCACAAAAGACATGACGATTAATGCGAGTGATTTGGATGAAACGTATTTCATCTCAGCAACCCGCTTGAATTCGGTCATGTTGTATGACTGTATCGACGGGAATAATAAAACGATTACAGTCAATGTCGATACACCCGGTCCGGCCCGGCCTCTTCTGAATCATATCAACAATTATGCAGCGACAACAAAAGACGACCGCCTTTTCATCAAAAATTTGAAAATCGTATATGACGGCGACGTTAAAGTAACACCGTTCATACAGGGATACAGCACATTCTGTGATTTTGAAAATATCACAATTCTTGTCAACGGCGATATTATTTCCGATTATACGATCGGCCATGAAGATGATTTTTCAGTCGCTTACGGTTTCGCATTTACGATTAACTCGATTATCAGAAAAGAAAACGGCGTACCGGTGAAAGACGCTTACGGCAATGATTTTTACGAGCCGCTGATTATCCAAAACATCAGTATTCAGGCGGACAGAATCGGATACGTTGACGGCACCTCAAGACTCTCCGCGTCCGGAATGGACCAGGTTCTCGGATTTTCATATACAACACCGAATCTGACAGACGTCAGAAACATTCAGATTAATTTCAATGAAATGGTCGGCAAAAGCAACGTGATGATAGCGGTCTGCGGTTTTGTTTATCAGACTGGCGGAACGGCGGAAGAAATTCATGTCACCGTGAAAAAAAACATTGAGGCTGAAACAAAATCAGGTGCCGATGTGATCGGTATCGGCGGCGCAGCCGTTCTAAAAAACTCAACGCTGAATGTCGGCGGCGACATAAAAGCAATCGGCACAGAGAAGCCGAATGCGATTAATGTAACCGGATTCGTAGAGCCGTACCACTGGGCCTTAAGGTACAATAACGGTACGGATATTTCAAACAACAGCGTGACCGTCGGAGGAAATATGACGGGAGAGTCACCGAGAAGCGCATATGTTTACGGATTTATGACCTATACGGGACAGGTGTACGGATATGTTCAAAACGCAGCAGACAACATCGTAACCGTCAACGGAAACATGACTTCTAAAACAAATGCCGGACAAGCTCTTTTGGCAGGATTCGGAGCGGGGATGACGGAAGGGAAAAATAATACGGTTGTTGTCAACGGGGATATGATTTCCGAATCCGACAGTTATACGACATATCTGATCGGCCACACCTGGAATACACTCGATAAAGGAATGAACATCAGCGACTCAACCGCTGAAGTCGGCGGTGTGATGAAAACGGTTTCCGGCGGAAATACAACTTGTCTTTTCGGCATGATACTCGGAAATATCAGCGTACATGACGGCAACAGAGTGATTGTTCTGAATAAAAAAGGCGAACCGGCCGGTATGTATTCGGAAACGAAATCAACAAATTCCGCCCGCAATGCCCAAATTCACGGATACGGCATTGATACCGACGGAACGACACCCGTGGTTCTGACAAATAGTTCCGTTTACGTCAAAGGAGATATTCTTTCCAAAGCGCCGTATAATGCTTATACATCCGGAATGGCCTACGGCTCGTATAAAGCACCAGCGGGAACAAGTATTTCAGAAAATATCGTGTTTGTCGACGGAAAAATAAACTCGGCGATCGATGACGGAAATACCGGAACCGCTTTAACGTCCGGATTTATCACATATTCCGGATACGGCGTAGAGAAAAATGCATTATATGCCAAAGACGGCATCTGCGCGGAAACGAACAGCGGTAACGGGGCGGTAGCTGCGGGATTTATATATGAACCGGAAACCGGATACGGAGAGGTTTTTGAAAACACATGGCTTGACCGCCCCGGAAAATCCCATTTGAATTTGCCGGAAAACAAAACCCGCGCAGGATATGAAGATTTTGTTCTTTCGACGCCGGCAGGTGCGAAAGTGGAAAATAATTATTATACGTCCGTTTTGGAAGGACACCGCGTCAGCAATGAGCTTGAATTTGATTCCGTCAACGGAACTTACATGCTGAGTAATCTGAGCAGACAGCCGTTCATGGCAATCAGTCCGGAAACGGATTACGGCGCTTTGACGGATTATATCATTGAAAAAGAAGATGTCATCGGCGAATTGAATTTTTCGGGACCGGACGCAAAAGAAGTTGTTTTTAAAGACGGGCAGCTGAAACTTCCCGAAAATTGTTTAGTAATGCTGACAGCCTACGAAAATTCGAATATGATTGTCAAAGATATTCCCGGAATCGGATATCAGCATGATCACGGAAATATCACGGGGAGATTGTTCACAGATGATAACGGGAACGGAGAATACGACAAAGGAGAAGAAACCGCAAATGTCGGCGTAAAAGCGTATTATGCCGGCGAAGAAGTTGCTTCGGAAACGACAGACGCCGATGGCAATTATACGATACGGATTCCGCTTTTATCGGCGAAAGACCCTGAAATTACCCTGAAAATCGAAATACCTCAAGGATTCAATCTGGCGACGCATGCCAACAATTCATTCGGAACGAATAATGAGAATATACCTGAAGTTAAATGGACCGTTCCGGCGGATTCGGGATACGGTATCTTGGAAGGACTCCCGTTTATTGTGACTTTTGATTCTCAGGGCGGAACGCCCGTCGCGCCGGTCGGAAATATTCCGCCGGGGTCAACGATTACGGAGCCCGAAGCGCCGGAAAAAGAAAAATTCATATTCGGCGGATGGTATAACGAATCGGAATGTCTGAACAGGTGGGATTTTGCAAAAGACACCGTCACTGAAAACATCACACTCTACGCCGGCTGGAAAAATGAAAACGGTACGGAACCCCCCGGAGGAAATCCGGGAAGCGGCAACGGAACGGGAGAAGCAGTCGTTAAAGACCCGATGGGAGGCGAACCGGAAGAAAATAAACCGCCGGGCGGGCAAACGCCGGAACCTGTTCCGGAAAAGGAACCGGAAAAACTGATCATTTTGTTCTTTATGCTCGGTATTTCTGTTTTCACATACAGAAACAAGAAAGAAAAAGACAGGGACGATGAAATATTTAAATGAAAATAAACAGGCGGCGGTTTCCCGCCGTTTTCTTTTTATTAATTAAACTCAGCCGTTTTGAATTTCCGAGCGGATGTCACCGATTCGGGCCACACGTTCTGCAAAAGCATTGTGTTTGTGAATGCTTTCTTCATTGATCTGCTTGATTGTAATAATCGCGTCATCCGGAAGCTGCGGAAATGTGTCAACAACTTTTTTCGCCATTGTCCGGACACAGTCTTCAACGAATTTCGGATTTTTATGCGCCTGCTCAACGACCATTTTTTCGTCGGCGCGCTTCAGGACTTCATAAACGTTGGAGCTCATGGACGCTTCGATGATTTCAATGATGTTTTCCAGACGGACGCCTGTCGTATCCAATGTTTGGATGGAAATGATGCCGCGGCCGCGCTGGTTGTGGCTGGCCATCGGAATCGCGTCAAAGAACTGAGTGATTTTGTCTTCCGCCAAACCGAGTTCTTTGAGTTTGTTTTCAGCTTCTTCCTGCATCATGGACTGTGCGCAGGGACATGCCGTCATTCCCATGACTTCGGCGCCGATGAGCTTTTTGATTTGAACGGCGCTTGTGCCTTCCGTCCGTTCGGCGACGGCATCGGCGAAAATATCGACAAACTGCTGGCAGTCAACGCCTGTTGCCGGTGATTTGCGGCGGATCATATATTCGCTTTTCATGCGGACTTCCGCGCGGGACGCATACTCATGCCGGCCGATGAGATTTTCGGCGATATCACCGCATAAATTTTCAATTTCATAAACGGGGGACCGGGAAATATTGGTTAAAACTTCTTCAATCGCTTCAAAATTCCGGGAAAGGTTGGCGCCTTTCCGGTCCGACGGAAGGTCGACGAAAATATCAAAAGAAGACATCAGGATAATCGGCCTTTTGTTTTCCCTTTTGATTTCAATCAGTTTTTTGACATCGGTCACGCCGACGCGTGTCAGATTAATCGGAACGCTCGGGCGGTTGGCCTGAACATCCGGAAGAATCGGGCATTGTGTCATTTTTGAATTACCTCATATTGTTTTTAGAATAATAATACCGCTAACAAATCCCTGTTGATATAAAAATGATATGTCAGTATTGAAATTTTAAATTCATTTCTTCACTGAAGCGTCCAGCGCACGGATAATTGAAGCGCGGAACCCGTCGTTTTCAAGAGAAACAACTCCTTGAATGGTGAGCCCCTGCGGTGAACAGACCGCATCTTTCAGTTCCCCGGGATGCTGTCCGGTATCAAGCTGCATTTTTCCGGTTCCGACGAGGGCCTGGCTTGCCAGCCGGTAAGCGGCTTCACGCGGCAGCCCGTGTTTGACACCGCCGTCCGCGATTGCCTCAATCATGATGCTGAGAAATGCCGGCGTGCAGGCGCTGACCGTTCCGCCGATGCCCATCAGATGGGCTGGAAGTATCTGGACGATGCCGATTGCCGAAAACAGCTTTTCAACGGTTTTGAATTCCTCCGCCGTCAAAGAATGTTTTTGCTCAAAAAGAGAGATACCTTCACCGATTTGAACCGGCGTGCTCGGCATGATAAAAAGCACGCGGGTGCTCGCATCAAGAACGGTTTCATATCTTTCATAGTCCCAGCCCGCGGCAACGGACAGCAGAACTTTGTTCTTGAGCCGCTCTTTAACAAGCGTGATGACGGCTTCAATTTGATCGGGCTTAACGGCTGCGATAATAAAATCCGCGTCATTGATCATTTTTTCGGGCGAAGAATAAGGGATGATTCCCGTTTCACCGGCGAAACTTTTCAACTTTTCCTGTGACGGTGCATAAGCAAGAATATCTGCGGGCTTGACGGCTTCTTTTAAAATGAATCCTTTGACGATGGCTTTTGCCATATTTCCCATACCGATAAATCCGATTTTTGTCATATTTTTATTCCTTTTTGTTCATTTTACGGTTCTATGAAGAAGAGACAAATGAATGCTGTGCTGATCCGTAAAAATTTGGAAAGCTAAAAAATGGAGTGTTAAATTAAAAAGGAAGTGTGAAAAGAGAATGTTTGGAGAAGAATTAAAAAACTTACGGCAAAACAGTAAATGCTTTGCCGGTAAGATAAAAATAACAATTGTTAAATTTAGATTTCGTCGATCTTTTCGATCTTGACTTTCTCAACAAAGGGTTTGTTGATTTTCGGGGGCATCCATGCCGGTCTGTTCTTGGGTGCGTCGACAATTTCTTTCCATGCTTTGAAGACGTGGACTTTCTTGGTTCCTCTTTCTCTGAGCATGATTGTCTCGGGCTTTTTCTTTGTGCCTGCACCGCGGTTTGCGACTTTTAAGGCTGCCTGTCTGGGTTGTTTACCGGTAAAGACACCGGATTCGTTACCATTTTTGTCTCTTAAAACAAAGTTTCTTGTTTCTGCCATCTTAATCACCTTTGCAATACTATACGATATTGCTAAGAACCAATTGGAGAAGCTCATATAAATACTTTATTGAAAAATTGATTCTATGTATACTGTTTTGACGAAAAAATTTCAAGCATTTCGAAGCCGAGATAATTTTATACATAAGTAGTGAATAATTTTCAATTTTTCGATTTGACCACTTCCTTCTGATGTCGTTTTTCGAAAAACAGAAAGGCTGAGAATAGATTTCGCTTTCGTAATCTAGCAAAGTAAAGCAAAAAAATGGATTTGAAAAACAGACGATAGAGACACACCCCGCAGAAGAACGGTCTTAAAAGAGCCACTTCGTGAATTGTCGATAATTTCAAGCATATTTTTAAGAGATATCAAAACGTTTAAGATGTCAAATACATTAGGGCATAAAATATAAAATTATAAAATTGACGATGATCCGTCGATTTTTCCGAATGCGTATGAAACAGTTAGAAAATGAAATCGGCAGGGAGCAGAAATGACACTTAAACTGGAAGACGTTTTGATTGAATCATTACCTTACATCCGGGATTTCTCGGGATCCACGATGGTGATTAAAGTCGGCGGCAATGCGATGCTGAACCCCGAAAAAGACACCGCGATTATGGAAAAAATCATTCAGGATATTGTTCTGCTTCATTACGTCGGCATCAATCCGATCGTTATTCACGGCGGCGGCCCCGAAATCAATGAAAAAATGGAAAAGATGGGCAAACAGCCGAAATTTATCGGCGGCCTCCGTGTCACCGACGACGATACGCTTGAAATCGCGATGATGGTTTTGGTCGGCAACATCAACACGAAAATGGTTTCATTGATCAACAAACACGGCGGAAAAGGCGTCGGAATCAACGGCGTGGATTCGAATCTGATTGTCGCCGCTAAGAAGAAAAATCAAAAAATCATCATTGACGGTAATGAAGAGGACGTGGATATCGGCTGGGTCGGCGAAACCGAAATCATTAACCCCGGTCTTCTCCGGATCATGATTGAAAATAATTATATTCCGGTCATTTCTCCGATTGCGGTTGACAAAAAAGGCCAGATGCTCAACATCAACGCTGACACGGTTGCCGGCGACATCGCTGCTGCCATGGGCGCCAAAAAGCTCATCATGATGACGGATATCTCGGGCGTTCTCCGCGATGTCAAAGATAAAGAAAGCCGGATTTCAAAAATCAAGCTTTCCGAGATTGACGGTCTCATCAAAGATGAAATCATTTCCGGCGGTATGATTCCGAAAATCAAAGGCGCGGAAGTTGCCGTCAAAAGCGGCGTGGAAAGCGTTCACATCATCAACGGCAGCACCCCGCATTCGTTGCTGTTGGAGCTTTTCACCGACACCGGCATCGGCACAATGATTTTTGATGAGAAAGAAGAATGACATCTTCCTTTCGGCTTTTTTAAAAAACAGAACCTGATTTTGCAGAATTGGAAAGCGAACAGCCCATGCGGTGCCGTTGAAAAATAAAAAAAGTAAAAAGAAAAAACTCAGTTTTTACCGAGTTCTTTCACCAATCTCGCAATGTCGGTTCCGACTTCGGAACACTTGGCACTGCCGCCCATGTCAACGGTGTTGACTTTCTTTTCAAGGATATTCTTTTCGATGGCTTTAACAATCGTATCGGCGGCTTCTTTTTCACCGAGCGTTTCGATCAGAAGCGCGCCGGCCCAGATGGTTGCCAGCGGATTGGCGCGGTCCATACCTTTGTATTTCGGCGCAGAGCCGTGGATCGGTTCAAACATGCTTGTGCCTTTCGGATTGATGTTGCCGCCGGGCGCGAGGCCGAGACCGCCCTGAATCATGGCGCCGAGGTCGGTGATGATGTCGCCGAACATGTTCGGGGTAACGACCACGTCAAAAAATTCGGGATTTTTGACAAACCACATGGTAACGGCGTCGACATAATTGAAATCGGTCTGAACAGCCGGGTATCCTTTGCCGACTTCTTCAAAGGTTTCTCTCCAGAAACCGTAAATGTCGGACAGAACGTTGGCTTTGTCAACGGACGACAAATGGTTGCCGCGTTTAGCGGCCAGGCCGTAGGAATATTCCATCACGCGTTTCGTACCTTCTTTGGAAATCATGCCGATCTGGTAAGCGATTTCTTCGCTGTCGGTTTCAATATCCAGATTAAACTTAGCGGCATACAAATCTCTTTCAACTTCCAGAAGATCCCGCTTTTTGCCTTTTGCCGCGCGGCCGCCGATTCCGATGTAAAAGTCTTCGGTGTTCTCGCGGACAACAACGAAATCGATGTCTTTGGCGGTTTTGCCTTTGAGCGGCGTTTCAACGCCTTCCAGCAATTTGATCGGGCGGAGATTGATGTATTCGTCAAACGCGAAACGGAGTTTGAGAAGGATGCCTTTTTCCAAAATACCGGGCGTCATTCTCGGATCGCCGAGTGCGCCGAGGTAGATGGCTTTGTAGCCGGAAAGCTCTTTGATTGTTTCATCGGAAACCAATTCGCCCGTTTCCAAATAATGATCGGCGCCGTGCGGAAAGTCGATCCAATCGACATCGAAGCCGAAAACTTCTCCCGCCGCATCAATTACTTTCTGCCCTTCTCTGATGATTTCAGGCCCGATTCCGTCTCCGCCGATTGTCGGCACTTTATACTGAGTCATTGATTATTACTCCTTGATTTGATTTTAAATTTTGAATAATTTTTTAAATTGATTTTAAAAATCAAGTAAAAAATGAAAAGAATGAAATGTAAAACGGAATTCAAAGGAATTCCGGCTGCACCGCGCAGATTACAGATTTTTCTGTGTGTGCTGAATTAACCCGCCGTCGTCTACAATCTGTAATAAAAAGTCGGGGAACGGCACGGTTTTGTATTCTTCGTTTTTGGTGATATTTTTCACAATTCCCGCGCCGAGGTCGACTTCTAAAACGTCGCCTTCGCTGATGCGGTCCGTTTCCGCGCACTCGACGAGCGGTAAACCGACATTAATGGAATTGCGGTAAAAAATGCGTGCGAATGATTTCGCAATGACACAGCTGACTTGTGAGCCGATGAGGGCAAGCGGTGCGTGTTCGCGTGAGGAACCGCATCCGAAATTGCTGCCGCCGACGACAATGTCGCCCGGCTGAACCTGCTTCACAAAGTCGGGACGGACGCCGCAGAATGTATACTGCGACAACTCCTCCGGTGTGTTAAAAATCAGGTAAGTGCCCGGAATAACGGCGTCGGTATCGATATCGTCGCCGAATTTAAAGGCCTTTCCTTTATAAGTTCTATTCTCCATGGTAATCACTTCGGTGAATTCCGTTATAAATATTATGGATTGGAAAAACGAGAATGTTTATTAACTTTCCGCCGAACGCACTGATTAACGAAAATAAGAATCCATAAATATAATTGAATACCATGCATATTCATTAAAAATAAACGGGAGAAATCAAAAATGAAATGGGATGCCGCTCAATATTTGAAATTCGAATCCGAAAGAACACAGCCTTCCGTGGATTTAACGGCACGTCTGCTTTTGAAAAATCCGAAAAGAATATTAGATATCGGCTGCGGTCCCGGAAACAGCACCCGCCTTTTGAAAAATAAATATCCGGATGCCGCTGTGCTCGGAATAGACAAATCCCCCGAAATGATTGAAACGGCAAGAAGAAATCATCCGGATATTGAATTTGAGGTCAGAGATGCGGGAAACGATTTAAAAGAAATCGGCGGCGGTTTTGACATTGTCTTTTCAAACGCAGCTATTCAATGGATTCCGAATCATGAGAAGCTGATTCCCGAAATGATGAATTTGTTGAACCCCTGCGGATTTTTAGCGGTTCAGACTCCGATGAATCAAAATGCAACGGTTAATGAAATTATCAAAGATTTGAGATCAAAAACAGAATGGCAAAACAAATTCACATTTTCGCGTGTTTTCTATAATTTGACGCCGAATCAGTATTATGACATACTTTCAAAAATTTCATCGGATTTCACGATATGGGAAACAATTTATTATCACAAAATGGATTCTCAGGAAGATATATTAGAATGGTACAGGGGAACAGGATTACGGCCGTATCTGGAACAATTAACTGATGAAGAATCTGAAGCGTTTGAAAAAGAAATTCGTACTCTGTTGGATACTGAATATTTGAATAAGAATGGTGATTATTCAAAGCAATCCGACGGAACCATTCTTATGAAATTTCCGCGGTTGTTTTTTACGGCCCAAAAAAGAGAAGAAAATGACCGGAACTGATAAAGAACACGCTCTTTCCGCTTTCTTTGAGAATCAAAAAAGCGTCTTAATCGCCTTTTCGGGAGGCGCCGATAGTTCACTTCTCGCTTCATTCGCCGCTGCTGCCGGCATTAAAGTGCTTGGCGTCACCGTTAAAACGGAGTTGGTTTCCGACCGCGAAATTCAAAATGCAAGCGAAACGGCAAACGAAATCGGCATTCCCCACATTTTCATTGAAAAAAAACTTTTGAATATACCGGAAATCAAAAACAATCAAAAAAACCGCTGTTATGCCTGTAAAAAAGAGATGTTTGAAACGCTTTTGACATACGCCGAAGACAACGGATTTGAAACCGTCATTGAAGGAACGAATTACTCCGACAAACTGATGAACGATTCCAATGAGATTCCCCGCCCCGGATATGCGGCGCTTTTGGAATTAAAAGAAAAGCGGGGCGCAAAATTACCGAAAATCGAAACGCCGCTTGCCGATTTAAAAATGACGAAAGACGACATCCGGAAAGCAGCAGAGCGAAAAAAACTGTCCGTTGCCGGCAAACCGTCAATGTCCTGCCTTGCAACGCGCTTTCCGTATGAAACACAATTAACGCCCGAAATGCTGAAAATAATCGATGCCGCAGAGCAACGGATTGAAAATATCGGCGCGGGTCAAATTCGCATCCGCTGCCATACGGATGCCGCCGGCAGAAATATCGCGCGTCTTGAAGTCGGAAAAGAAGAAAGCAATATTTTTTTTAATGAAAAAAATCAAAAAAAGACGGAAGAACTCATCGCTTTTTTGAAACAGAACGGTTTTTCGTATGTGACTGTAGACCTGGAAGGATTCAGAAGCGGCAGTATGGATATTTAACTGCGGAGGAAACGGAAATGACAGCATCGGAGAGAAAAACGGAAGTCATGATACGTCCCGCCGGAAAAAAGGATGAAACGGCGATTGAAATTATTTTATCCACTTATTTTTTGGACCGCGATGACATTCCGCACCACGTCTTCTATGTTGCCGAAGTAAATGAGAAGGTCATCGGATGTGCCGTTTTTGAAAAACTTCAAGCCGTTGAAAGCGGGGAGATTTTTTATGAGATCCATACGATCGCGGTGATGCCGTCATACAAAGGAAAAGGATACGGGAAACTTCTTTTAGACCGGATGGAGTCTGAAATTAAAGAATTGAAAGTGGCAGAAAAAGAAAAATCCTCGGATGAAATATTTACACGGACGACAGCTCCCGGATTCTTTATGCATGAAGGGTTTTCAAAAAACGGTATTGAAAAAACGAAATATTGGACCGAATGTATCCGATGCAACAAAATTGAAATATGTGCTCAAACAGTGCTTTCTAAGAAAATATAAAATAGAACAAATAACGGGACAAAAATGAAACAAAAAATCGGTTTTATCGGACTCGGGTTAATCGGCGGCTCCCTTGCAAAAGCCATCCGGCAATATTATCCGGAATCTGAAATAATTGCCTTCGATAAAAGCAGGGAAGCTTTAGCGCTCGCGACGCAGGAATCTGTGATTGATACCGCCTGCTCCTCCGTCGACGACAATTTCAGCCGTTGCGATTATATTTTTCTCTGCACGCCCGTTTCCTCCAACAACGCTTACCTGACACAGCTGAAACCTTACATCCATGAAAACTGCATTTTAACGGATGTCGGCAGCGTGAAAACGCCGATCCATGAAGAAATCAAAGCGCTGGAATTGGAGAAAAACTTTATCGGCGGACACCCGATGGCAGGATCCGAAAAAACGGGGTATGCCAATTCAAAGGCGATGCTGATTGAAAATGCCTATTATATTTTAACGCCGGCGGAAAAGGTTTCGCCGGATAAAATCGAAAAACTGTCTTCATTCGTCGAATCATTAAAGGCGATCCCCATTGCGTTAGATTACGCCCGGCATGATTACATTACGGGAACAATCAGCCATCTGCCGCACCTTTTGGCGGCGGGGCTTGTCAACTATGTCAAAGAAAACGATTCGGAAGACGAATTGATGAAACTGCTGGCCGCAGGCGGCTTCAAAGATATGACACGAATCGCGTCTTCTTCTCCCGTTATGTGGCAGCAGATCTGCTTGGAAAACAGCGGAAACATCACGGAAATACTGGAAAAATACATTGCGCTGCTGGGACGGATAAAAAAAATGATCGAAAACAAAAACAGTCAAGACCTTTATGACATGTTTGACGCATCAAGAAATTACCGGAATTCAATTCCGGACGCGTCCGCCGGCCCGATTAAAAAAGCATTCGCCCTGTACTGCGACATCGTGGATGAAGCGGGCGGCATTGCGACGATTGCAACCATTTTGGCAAGCAACAATATCAATATCAAAAACATCGGAATTATTCATAACCGGGAATTTGAAGAAGGCGTTTTAAGAATCGAATTCTACGACGAAAAAGCTTCCGAGGAAGCAACCCGGTTGCTTCAGAAACATAAATACACGGTTTACGAACGCTGAAATCCGGAGACAGAATTATGAAAATGCCGGAGAAGATCGACACGGAACTGTTTGCGCCCTGCGGCATGAACTGTCTGCTTTGCAGCCGTTTTCTGAGAGAGAAAAAACCGTGCCTCGGATGTCTGAATTCCGATGAAAACAAGCCGAACAGCTGCAGAAAATGTTTTAAAAAAGACTGTACTGCCGCCCGAAGCGTCACATACTGTTTTGAATGTGAAGAATATCCCTGCAGCCGGATGAAATACATGGAAAAAACATACACGGCAAAATACCGGACAAGTTTGTATGAAAACGGCGCATTCGTTCATGACCGCGGTTTGGAAGCGTTCATGGAAAGAGAGCGAAAGAAATGGATATGCCGCTGCGGCGGTGTTGTTTCCGTTCATGAACGGGTCTGCAGTGACTGCGGTCAAAAAGTATAAACGAAAATAAATCCAGAGGGAAACTATGCTGACAATGGGTATCGTCAATATGTATGACAAAATTAAAATCGTGGACGCGCATTACCGTGCGATTGCCAGGGCCGCGCCGATATGTTACGCATACGGCTTTTCTCTCGCGTTGTTTGATTTTCCGTTCAAGATGGACAAAGACGAGCTTGTTGAATTCGTAATGGATAAAACAACAATCGGTGAATCCGGAAAATATTTAGATCTTCTTAACAAAGAGCATCATCTGTTTGTGTCGGACCTGCCGCCGAAGGGTTTTCCCGCGCATTTCGGATCGGTTGTCACGACAACATCCAAACCGTATCCGCAAAAAGTGCTGACGCCGCTGGACGTGGCGGCCGGCAATATGCGCAAAAAATCTTATATTTTTTTGGTCGGTCTGGGAAGGAAAGGGCTGCCGAAAGACCTTTTTGAGCGGGCGGAATATCATCTGGACATTACTACCAAAGGCATTTCTCTTGAAACCTGTACGGCTATCGGCGCGATTCCGACGCAGATCAACGCTTTAACGTTTGCTTTGGAACAGCGGCCGAAAAAGCCGGAACAGGACAAATACTGATATCGGTGAGACCATGCTTCAGGATATTGAACCGCATACGATTCGAAACGAATATCAAAATAAAAAACCGGAGGATTCGGATTTTGTTTTCGTTTTTCAGAATGATTTCATATTTTTAAAAAACAGTGTTGAATCCGGTAAAACCGGTTTTGAGATCCCGAAATTTGATGATTTTCTGAAAGCACTTCCGAAAATAAAAGATGAAGCGACATACATTTTTTCGATTGACGGAAAGGCTTGTTTTCTCGTAAATCTCGGAGCAGAAGTGGACGGCGTTAAGGGCATGACACGTCAAAAACTTCGAAACTTGCTTAGCCCTGAAACGGGCGTTTTAGATTTTTCCTGCGCAACGGCATTTCATTTATCAAAATGGTACAAGACACACCGTTTCTGCGGGCGATGCGGAAAAGAGATGCATCATAAAGAAAATGAGCGCGCACTTTGTTGTTCCGGCTGCGGTTTGACGGAATATCCGAAAATTTCGCCGGTTGTGATTGTCGGTGTCAGAAACGGCGAAGAACTTCTTTTGGTGAGAAACAGAGGAGCTGCGGAATCCGGATACAAAAATTACGCATTGGTTGCAGGCTTTGTCGAGATCGGTGAAACATTGGAAGAAACCGTTCGCCGGGAACTGATGGAAGAAGTCGGCGTCCGCATCAAAAATATCACGTATTACAAAAGCCAGCCGTGGGGTTTTTCCGATTCTTTGCTGGCGGGATTTTTCGCGGATTTGGACGGAGACAAAACCATTTGCCTGGATGAGGATGAATTATCGGAAGGGATATGGGTTTTGAGAAATGAGATTCCCGTCCCTGATTCATTGATGAGTCTGACGGGAGAGATGATTGAAGCGTTCAGAAGCGGAAAAATCAGATGAATGTATTCTGCGGCGCTGAAGAATTAAAGAAAAAGAGAAGCATACAAAAGAAAAACAATGAGAAATCCGGACGGATTTCATGTTTTTCGAATTCACAAGGCGTCAAAGCGCCGTAACAAGCCACGCCAGTCCGAATATCGAACCGAGCATGAATAATCTTGTGAGTGTGAGTTTTGTCTGACTTGTGATACCTGCACCGAAAGATGCGTTTTCCTTTGTAGTATTATTTACATTTTTTTTTGTACTGATGTTCTGCATTGTCTGCATACTCTCATATCCTTTTGAGATAAAGTCCCATATTCTTTTGAGATTTTCATCACTGATTTAGAGATAATACAATAAATTTCATTGATTTATTGCAGTACATAATCAGTTTTGAATCTATATATAGTTTGCTTCATGCCTTTTTTGATAAAAAAAGCAATCAATTGACATTCCGACAAAGCTTGGTTTTTCTGAAAATCCGGCAGTGTCGGAATGAAAATAAAGTGCATGCGGCTGAAAGGAACGCAAGCGGCTCAAATGAAACGATGCGCCTGTGTTTGCTTTCAAGACATATTTTGAATTTTTTTCAAGTCCCTTTTTTTCGAATTTTGACATTGAACCGTCAAAAACTTTAAAGAATTGAATCTCTATTGATTCACATATGCTCAGAAACTCTTACATTCATATGACCGGCATCGGAAAAGGTGCGGAAAAAAACATATGGGATTTCGGGATCAACTCCTGGGACGAAGCGGTAGAACAAATCGACAGTCTGCCGGTTTCCCGATCCAAAAAAAAGGCAATCGCTGCCGGTGTTGATGAATCAGAATCACATTTGAAAGAAAAAAACCACTGTTATTTCGCCCAAAATCTGCCGTCGGCCGAACACTGGCGCGCTTACTCCGAATTCTCCAAAGACGTCGCTTTTGTTGATATTGAAACAACAGGCCTCGCTCCCGGACAGGACACCATTACGGTTGTCGGAATTTACAACCGTGAAAAAGCCCGAACGTACGTCCAGGGTATTGATTTGGATGAAATTGCGGATGAATTTCAGAAATATAAAATGCTGATCACGTTTAACGGCGCTCGTTTTGACCTGCCGTTCATCAAACGCGAATTTCCGGAAATCGAATTCAACCAGCTTCACATTGATTTAATGTATCCGCTCAAACGGATCGGTTACGGCGGCGGCCTCAAAAAGATTGAACGTGAGATGGGCATCGTTCGAGGGGACAATGTCAAAGATGTTGACGGGTGGGAAGCCGTCCGTTTATGGCACCGTTACCGCCGCGGTGATGAAGCGGCATTGGACACGCTTTTGGAATACAACCGTGAAGATATCGTTAATCTGGAAACGATTATTGAAAAAGTTTATCCGGATTTGATTCAGAACTGCAGATGCAAAGAAAAGTGAAGGGATGATCCACCCCCTCACGATTCAAATTCTTTTTTCATGACAAAAACGAAACAAGCAATGGCGACGATGAACAGCAGCACAGTGACTTGCAGCACTTGAGCTACGGGGGAACCGGGCACGGATTTTTCAACATCAAAGGATTCCAATGTCTTCGTGCCGCCGCTGACAATTGCTTTTCCGGTTCCGGAACCGCGGCCCTTAGAAGAGCTGTTGTCAGAAGTATTGTTTTCATTCTCATCGTCTGACGGAATTAAATGACGTGCGTCGGCGATAAATCGTTCATCCTGCCAGGCGGGAGACGGCAGAAGATAAATACCGTAATCATTGACCGTCCAGTTTTCCGAATCCCACGAGCTCCAGACCTCATGGCTGTCGGGGTAAGTGTTCCATACATGAGCGGAAGTCAGTTCCGAAGCGTTTGTCTCCGAAACGGCAAATGTTTGGTCCGCATTTTTCATTTTGCTCCAGCCGTATGAATTGATAACGGAAGAAGCGCGTGTCAACGTTTCGGAGGTTCCGGCCAGACGGCAGGCGGAAGTGCAGTTGACATATTCGTTTAATGCAAGGCTGTTGACTATGGTTGTGCCGGACATGTTGCCGATCAGTCCGCCGGCCATTGTATCGGAAACAACCCGGACCGTTGTGTAAGTGTTTTGAAGCGTGCTGTTCGAAGCGTAACCGACCAAGCCGCCTGCTCTGAAACCGCCGGTAACATCCGTTCTTTCGGCAATGCCGTTTTCAAGCGGATCGGCGATTTCATCCCAGCCGTCCAAAACCTTTCCCGACGCAAAAGAATGGGAAACGGTCGAATTGATTAAAATTCCTGTCAGGCCGCCCGAGATGTTCCCGGAAGAAACGGTCCCCGTTGAAAATGTATTGTTGAGAACGGAAGTTTGCCGAATGATTCCGGCCAAGCCGCCGGCGCGGAAAGGACCTTCAACATTGCCGACAGCATATGATTTAAAAATACTGCTGTTCTGCGCATCACCAATCAAACCGCCGGCAGATGCCTGAAGTTCATCCGGCGTTTGAATGTCTTCCGGAGATCCTGCCGCAGGTAATCCTTCACCTGTGACATCACCCGATGCCGAGGAATCAAAAACCTGTGAATCACTCAAATATCCGATTAAACCGCCTGCTGCATAAGCCGAAACATCTCCGGAAGCATCCGAATCGTTGACGGTGGAAGACAAAACGGCGGCGCCTGTCAAGCCGCCGGCGGCGCCGTCCGACTCGATGTCCAAAGAGACCGAAATGTTTTGAAGGACACTGCCCGACGCATATCCGATCAAACCGCCGGCGTATGAAATGCCTTTCACCGTCTGTTCGCCGGTGATTTCAATATCATCCGAAACAGGCAAACCTGCCCAGTCTTCGGGAACGTTCCCGGTCATTGACAAATCAGACACCGAAGAATTAACAAGCAGCCCGATCAAACCGCCGGCAACATTTTCCGAATAAACGGAACCCGTTGAAAATGTTTCATTGACGGAAGAACCGTCCCGTACCGTTCCGATTAAACCGCCGGCTCGGAACGGACCCGAAACTTCACCGGCAGCGTATGATAAAATGACTTCACTGCCGCGGGCATCACCGATTAAACCGCCGGCCGCTTCTTGAGGAATTTCCGAGTCGTCAATCGTTATTGATGAATCGGCAGGAATACCGGTGCCTTCAACGGCACCCGAAGCATAACTGTCCGTCACGGAAGAGTTGTTTAAGAACCCGATCAAACCGCCGGCTGTCAGCGCTGTGATGTCTGAAGAAGCGGAAGAATTGGAAACTGAAGAGTTGAAAACAGCCGCGCCGATAAGACCGCCTGCAACAGAACCGGAAATCACATCGATCTGTCCGGATGTGTTGCTGACGGTGGAATTGTTGACGTATCCAGCCAAACCGCCGGCGTACATTTCGCCGGTTGCGTTTTGGACTCCTTCGGAGATTGCAGGCGTCAGCGGCGCACCTGCCCAATTTTCGGGAATATTGCCTGTGACGGAAATTTCGGAAATTTCGGAATCAAGGGCTAATCCGATTAAGCCGCCCGCAATATTATCCGAAGAAACGACACCTGTTGAAAAAACATGGCTGATTTCGGAGCCGGAGCGGAGGATGCCTGCCAATCCGCCTGCTCTGAAAGGACTCGTCACATTTCCGGACGCATATGAAAGAGAAATTCGGGCGTTGCGGGCATCCCCGATCAAACCGCCTGCCGCTTTTTCCGGAGTGCCCGAATCGGAAACCGTTTCTTGCGGGGTATTGTCAGACGTTCCCGTACCGGTTACACTGCCGGACGCCGAACAATTAACGATTGAGGTATTATTCAGATAACCGATCAAACCGCCGGCCGTCAGCGCCGTCACGTTACCCGAAGCCGCGGAATCGGAGACGGATGAATTGAAAACAGCGGCGCCGAGAAGACCGCCGGCTGTTTTATCGGATGTCATGTCCAAAACCGAAGAAGTCTTGCTGAAAGTGGTATTATTGGCATAACCGGCCAACCCACCGGAATAAGTGCCGCCTGTGACGGTCTGTTCACCGAATGCGAGATCCGGCGGCAATGTAAGTCCGTCCCAGTTTTCCGGAGCGCTGCTTGAAATTGAAGAATTAATGATTTGAGAACCGATTGATAATCCGACAAGACCGCCGGCAATGTTTTCCGATGTGACGTTTCCGGTTGAAAAACTGTTTTCAATCACGGAATTGTTTCGGAGAGCGCCTGCGAGACCGCCGGCCCGGAATACCCCGTTGACTTCACCGGTCGCATAGCAATTGAGAATACGGCTTCCCTCACGGGCATCACCGACCAAACTGCCGGCACTTTCAATCGCGCTGTAAAATTTAGTGACGTCTTCCGCATTTCCCGTGAGTGTTCCCGTTCCGGTCACATTCACGGAAGAAAAACAGTTTGACATGAATGAATCTTGGAAATTGCCCGCCAGACCGCCCGCACACAAAGCACTGATATTGCCGCTTACACTGCAGAAAGTGATGTTCGCTCTGAAAACGCTGCCTGCCAATCCGCCTGTCGTTCCGTTGGGCAGGTTAATATTTCCGTCATAAGTGCAGTTTGTAAGATTACCGTAACAGAATGATCCGATGATCCCGCCGACATTGTTACTTTGCGGCGCCGTGATGTTTGCGGTTGCCGAGCAATTTTCAATCGTGCTGTTGTATCCCTGCCCCTGTCTGACATTTGAGCCGCCGATGATACCGCCGACATACGAGTTTTTGGTTGCGGTAATCGTGACATTTGTCTGAGAATCAATGACGGTGCTTTCGTTCATCAGCAGACCCACCAAACCGCCGACGTTTTCTGCATTGGAATCGGGGATTACTGTTCCCTGTGCATAACAATTCCGGATGAACGTGTCATAAGCATTTCCGGTCAAAAGTCCGCAGTCGAAATAACCGCTGTCAAGAGTCATATTTTCAATTCGGATGTTTTGAAGAACAGCATTATTTGTCCGCCCGAACAAACCGGCATACGGGTAAACCGTTGTAATTTCCAAATTACGGATCGTAAAATTATCTCCGTCCAAACCGCCGGTGAAACCGGAATCATAATTATAATGCCGGATCGGCGCATAATCAAAACCGGTCATATCAATATCGTTTCCGAGTTTAAAATAGGCACTCGTATGATTTTCCATATCCTGCAGCTCTGCAGGTGTCGTTATAATAAAGGGATCTGTATTTGTGCCGCTGCCGCCGCTGAATGCAAATGCATTGCCTGCCGTCAATAAGACAAAAAGTAACAATAAAGCGAAAGTGTAGGCTGTTTTTGTGTGAATTGCCATCGTCATCGACCGTTATTTTCAGTAATTATATCATTTTTCTTAAAATAAAATCAATTATATATAATTACGTAAATATAAAAATGTTTTGACGGTAAAATTAAATGTTTGCAAAGAATAGGAAAGAGAAAAAGGTGAAAACATGATTATTGTCAACACAGATTACATCAGCGGAAAAGAAATCGAAACCCTCGGCCTTGTCAAAGGCGCAACGATCCAGGCCAAAAATATCGGCCGCGATATCACGCAGGGACTCCGGAACATTGTCGGGGGCGAACTCAAAGCTTATACGGATTTAATGAACCAGTCCCGTGAAATGGCCATTCAAAGATTGATTGAAGATGCCGAAAAACTCGGCGCTGACGCCATTATAAATGTCCGGTTTTCGACGTCCTCGATTATGCAGGGCGCCTCCGAAGTTTTGGCTTACGGAACGGCTGTGAAGTTTAAGTGATTTGTAAAAAAACTGAAACTTTCAGTTCATTCATTTAATTTTTGAAAAAACGATTTTTGAATGTTCAGATTTCAACTCTGAACATTCGATTAAAGCCCCGTGCGCGTTTTGAGCATAGTGTTCAAAGCCCCATAGCAATTTTTTATTAATTTAATTAGAATTACTTTTTTTCAGATAAAAGATTGCGCCGACAACAAAAATAAATAAAACGGCAATAGCGGCAACCATCAGATAGATGTTGGAATCCTTAGTAACAGGAGCAGGCTCCAAATCAACTTCTTTTTCCTGATAAAAACAATTGATAACTTCAGGTTTATATTCCTCGTTCCAACTGCCGATGAAATTCCCGAAATCTCCGGCAGGTTTGACGGAACCGTTTGCGGTACAGTTCACAATAACAGTTTCATCCGAAATATAACCGACAAAGCCGCCAGCTGATTCATTTGATGTCACGGAACCCGTTGCTGAAGATTCTGAAACATTACCGAGACGAACAGAACCAATTATTCCGCCGGCATTTTTGCCTCCGGCATTTATAAATCCTGCTGCGGAGGAATAAATAAAAGCACCGTTTGAGACAAAACCAGCTAAACCGCCTGCATTATTTCCTTCGGTTGTAACTGAACAATCAGAAGAAGAATTATTAATGGATCCGTTTATGAGATATCCGACCATACCACCGACATTATTCATTCCCGAAACAGAATAGTCTGTTGCAGAAACTGTACAATTAACAACTGCGGAAGCGGTATGATTTACCGAAGAGTAATTTCCGTTCATAACACCAATCAAAGCGCCTGTGTTGTTTGCGTTACTAGATAAATTTCCTTGAAGAACAAGATTGAGATCATAGATTCTGCCGGCATAAACATTTCCGAACAAACCGCATCCTTCATTCTCTTTGCCGACCGGTTGCAGTAATTCAGTTTTTTTTGTAAAAGTAATCGTGTGGTTATTACCGTAAAATGTTCCTTGAAAAGGTCTTTCAGATGTGCCGATGGGTTTCCAGATTTCATCCGTGATTTCAATATCATTCATAAGATAAAATGAGGCTGTAAAATTTGAATTTGATTCAATTGTTTTTAAATCATCAATCGAATAAATATAATATTCAAGAGGAACAGCGGATTGAGAAGATTCTAACGCAGTTACAGGATTCAAAAAAAGAAAAACGGTGAGTATCAAAATTTTAAGATTCATTTTTACCTCGGTTTATAAGGTTTAATAAAAATGAAGGAAGAAAAGAATTCCTTCATTTAACTTTAATTAAATTGTTATTTTTTGAATTTGTTCAATTACATCTTTTTCAAGATTGACTTTTTGACCTAAAGCATTTACACCTAAATCGTCATTAATAACAAAAATTTGACCTTTTTCGTTTACTTGAATATAAGTCGGATTTCCATTACTATCCAGACTTTCCTCTGCTAAATAGAAAATAACTTCTTCTCCAATATATGGATTGGGTATAGAACTTGTTTGCCTGACACCATTAAATGTTCCGCCAACTTGGCAAATTGTAACTTCTTTTGTATTGCCAGTCAGTTTACCTTTATAAACTTCATCAACCTCGATAACAATATTATGGTAGAGGTTATACTCAAGCATTTTATCCTCAGCTGGTTTTTTGCCATCAGCTGTATTCCACCAAGCTGGGGTTATTTCTTTTACATTACCCCTGACAATTAAATCAGAAAAATCAATCATTTCAATATCGTCAAGAGGTATGTAAAAAATATCTACATATGTTTCAAGATCATAATCAGATTGAATAGTATTTTCCGGAATTTGTCTCAGATTAAAATTATTCTCTTCGGAAGGAAGAACAAAATCTCTTGAAGCCCAATAATCTTGGTCTAATTCCCCAATGTTTGGATTATCCATAATTTTTGAACCACCCGCGATTTGATTCTTATAGATTTGATAGAAATAATATTCATCATAAACAGATAAATTTCTGTAA
This sequence comes from uncultured Methanosarcinales archaeon, assembly GCA_964446755.1. Classification (GTDB taxonomy): domain Archaea; phylum Halobacteriota; class Methanosarcinia; order Methanosarcinales; family Methanosarcinaceae; genus Methanimicrococcus. Next base: position 467 of record CAYUQC010000010.1, on the reverse strand, counting down.
CGACCTGTAATGAACATAACTGCATCTGAATTACTATTATGACCAAGCCCCAAGCTATGACCTAATTCATGAAGAGCAATTGCTCGAACATCCCATGAATAATTAGAAGAAGATGTCGTATAATTGTTATTAAACAATGTGTTATATGTAATATGAGAAGATTTAAGCATTTGACCATTAGAATTAAACGAACAAAGGGCTGCTGTCGTATTATTTAAACGATCTTTTTTAAATGAAACCCCGTCAGAAGTATTGTAGTAACTGCTGCTTTTTTCAGTAAATGTTGGCTTACGGGCAGTTCCTAAAGCATATCCCGTTGATTCCCAAGTTCCTGCTGCAGCCATAATGGCAGATTTTTCAGAATTATTAAAGCTGTAACCAGTGGTGTTATTGAAAGTTACATTTATACTTGTATTTTGAACACCTAAAGGAAAGTTAATTTCTCCTGCTGCATTCACAGGAATTAC
>CAYUQC010000009.1:0-45339 GCA_964446755.1 uncultured Methanosarcinales archaeon | reverse complement strand
TTATATAAACCAAAAAAAAGCCCCGGTAAAAACCGAGGCTTCCGTTTTTCAATTCACTGAGATTTTCGATTTGAATTACTCTTTGTCGAGTTCGAATTTGGTACCGTAATAAATGATACCGGCATCACCGTCGCTGCCGAGTTTTCTGAAAACGGAGTGGACACGTTTGCCCATCGCAACTTTTTCGGGCTCGTCAACGATTTGTGTTGTAAGTTTGGCGCCTTCGTCAAGTTCGACAATAGCGAGCGCGTACGGAACAAGGTCGTTGAATTCATCGGATGTGGTATGTGTGATGGTGTAGGTCACGATTTTACCGGTTCCTTTGAATTTGTACTGTTCCATATCGCCGTCACGGCGGCATTCCGGACAGAGGTTTCTGATCGGATAATAGTAGTTGCCGCACGTCTTGCAGTGAGAACCGACAAGGTTGTATCTGCTCTGCTGTTCTCTCCAGAATCTTGGTACTGTCATGTAATCACCTCTCGTTTGAGAAAATATGAACCACTGCTGTTGCGCCTGAACCGCCGACGTTGTGTGTCATACCGTATTTTGCACCGTTCACCTGGCGTTTGCCGGCTTCGCCGCGGAGCTGGTGGACCGCTTCGACAGCCTGTTTCACACCGGTGGCACCGACCGGATGACCGGTTGATTTCAAACCGCCGGAGGGGTTAACGGAGATCTTTGCGTTGAGTGCGGTTTCGCCTGCAAGAGAGGCCGGACCGCCCTTTCCTTTCTCAAAGAAGCCGAGGTCTTCAATCGCACAGATTTCGGCGATTGTGAAACAGTCATGTACTTCAACAAAGCTGATGTCTTTCGGGGCCAAGCCTGCCATTTCATAGGCGCGTTTGCCGGCCGCAACGGTGGCATCAAGCGTTGTGATATCGCGTCTGTCGTGCAGAGCGATGGTGTCGCTTGCCTGAGCGCTGGCTTTGATGTAGATCGGTGTGTCCGTGTATTTGTGGGCTTCATCAGCCGGCACGACAATCACTGCGGCGGCACCGTCAGAAACCGGAGAACAGTCCAGAATGTGAAGCGGGTCGGAAACCATAATGGATTTCAAAACCTGTTCGATCGTAAGCTTGCTCTTGAACTGAGCAATCGGATTGTTCATACCGTTTTCGTGGTTCTTCACGGCAACGGCAGCTAATTGTTCACTGGTTGTGCCGTATTCTGCCATATGGAGCTTGGCAATCATTGCATAAATGCCCGGGAATGTTGCTCCCTGAATGCCTTCCCATTCACGGTCAGCGGCAGCAGCGAGTGCGTCCGTCACGCCGGATCCGTCAATATCGGTCATCTTTTCTGCGCCGGCTGCGATAACAACATCACTGTAACCGGATGCGACCGCCTGAATGGCCTGCCGGAGCGCCAGACCGCCCGACGCGCAAGCCGCCTCAACACGGGTGGACGGGATGTTTAATCCTTTGGCAAGACCGGAATAGTCCGCAATCAATGCGCCCAAGTGTTCCTGCTCAATGAATTTACCGCCGCTCATGTTACCGACGTACATGGCGTCAATGTCTTCGCCGCCGATACCTGCGTCTTCAATCGCGCCGACGCCGGCTTCAACGACAATGTCTCTGAGGGATTTTTCCCATAATTCTCCGAATTCGGTTGTCTTTGCACCGACAATTGCTACTTCTCTCATTTTTTCACCTCATCCGAAATTGATTTTGCCTTTGTGGTGCGCGTATTTACCGTAGTCGAGGTAAATCGGATCAGCGAGCAATTCTTCAACCGTCGGGACTTTGCCGCGGAATTCTTCGATCTTGTCGGTGACACGGATACTGAATGCGTCAGAACCGGCACCTGAACCGTATGCAGTTGCAAAGATGCGGTCTCCGGGTTTGGCAATGTCGAGTGTGGCTGCAATACCCATCAAACAGGAACCGGAGTAAGTGTTTCCGAGTCTCGGGACGACAAGTCCGGGTTTGATCTGTTCTTTTGTGAAGCCGAGCATCTGTGCGGCTCTCTCGGGGAACTTGCCGTTGGGCTGGTGGAAAACAGCGTAATCGTAGTCTTCCGGTTTGGTCCCCATTTTCTTGAGAAGGCCTTTTGCGCCGCTTGTCACGTGTCTGAAGTAACCGGGGTCACCCGTGAAACGTCCGCCGTGGCTCGGATAGTGCTGGCTTTCACGTCTCCAGAAGTCGGGTGTGTCAGTTGTAAAAGAGTATGTGTCTTCAATAATTGCAATGAGTTCGGATTCTTTGTTTCCGATCACAAATGCTGCACCGCCGGCTGCGGCTGTGTATTCGAGTGCGTCATTCGGAGCACCCTGAGAAACGTCAGCGCCGATGGCCAGACCGAGATCGATCATGCCGGAGCCGACAAGACCCATACAAACCTGAACGGCGGCAGAACCAGCTTTACATGCAAATTCGAAGTCTGCTGCAGTCATATCGGGTGTTGCACCGACGGCTTCGGCCACAATTGTACTGGTGGGTTTCACCGCATACGGGTGGCTTTCGGAACCGGTGTAAACCGCTCCGAGTCTTTGTGTGTCGAGACCGACACGGTTGACGGCATTTCTGGCTGCGGAAACAGCGATGGTCGCCGCGTCTTCGTCAACATCGGGAACGGATTTCTCATAGACTTTTAAACCGTTCTTTAAAATTTCGGCATCTCCGCCCCAAACCTTAGCAATCTCTTCGGTTTTAATTCTGTAGCGGGGAATGTAAGCGCCGTAGGAAACAATTCCAACTGTCAATTTATTCACCTTTTATGTTCAAGAATAACTGCAAAATAATTGTCACGCAGTTATTTCATATTTGGTAGTCGTTGTTTCAGTTCTTTTGCCGAACTGTTCGGTACAACATAGACACAACCAATGTAATCCGATACGGTGACAATCAGAATCCGAAAAAACCGAATTGAGAAGCAAATTAATATTCCTCTGCGGCGAATCGGAAAAAGATTGAAAAAACGACCGATCTACGGATTTATTAATTGTTTATGTTATGGCTTTTGAAACAGACCGATATGACTGCCATCGATTCCCGGAGTGGGTTCGAAATTAACCGGGCCGGCAGCAGCCCATCGGTGCAGATATACGTTTTTATATATTTCCTCATTAAGCCGTTTTTTGTTTTTAAACCATTTTATTTCTGTCTGTTTAGAGCATTACCTCTTTTGACTTCGGTGTTCTTTGAAAACTCAAAGCAACATACTCCGAAGCACTTACTGCAAAAGATGAAATCGTGGTATATAAAAGTAACGTAGACGGGTTCGTTCATTGACGAGAAAATATGAGAAATTTTATCAAAAAATACGGCTATTTAATAAGTGAAACAAATAACGGGGACAATGAAAAAAACATTTCTGCCGGATGTGAGAAAAACACGGCGGTTTTCACGGAACAAAAAGATCGAACTCATTCCTCCACCGAAACATAAAACGGCATCAGGAAACGATTTTAAAAACAGATTTCCGGAAATTCAAAGGCAAGCGGTCTGCGTGCGGCGGCTGACCCGGAGGCAAAAAAACCTCATATAAGAATTTACAAGGGCGTGATGCCCGTGAAAGCCATCAGCAGGTTAGCGCCGATAAAAACAACCATCCAAAAAGCTGTAAACGCATAGATATACACTTTTTTATCTGACTTGTTGACGGAAAGATAGACGCGGATGCGGTGGCGTTCGACATATAAAGACAAAACGCCGCCGATAAAGAAAATGATGTAAAGAGCGTAAATGATTACATCGGATAAAGACGGGTCAAGCAGTTCCAAAAATCTTCCGAGCAGTTCCGAAAAGACGAAGTTATTCAGAATATGAAGAAAAACCGCCCATTTAAAAGAAAATTCCAAAGCAACATAACCGAGAACCAATCCTACGGCAAATGCAAAAACGCCCTGAGTCAAATTGGAGTGGAAGACGCCGAATAAAACCGCTGAAACGACAATGGCAAAAACTTTGCCGTACTTTTCAAGAAAACGAAGAACTGCACCTCTGAAAACGATTTCTTCAGTCAGCGGGCCCAGAACAGCGGCATACAAAAACATGGAAACTGTCAGACTGACGGAGGAAGCTTCATCAATCGCTTCCAGATTGGTATAACCGAACAGATTCAGAAAATCTTCGAAAAAATTGCTGAAGACGAAAAAAAGAGTTTGAGCAATCATAAAACAGAAAAAGATTTTGACAAAAGAATTAAGCGTCATTGAGCGGTTCTTTTTCGTCAGATCGGAAATGATTTCCTTTTTCCTCAGGAGCAGAATAAAAATCAGACCGACGGCGATTCCTGCTACAATAATCCAGCCGTTTTCAAGAGCGGCATCAGCAAGCTCAGTATACAGCTCGTCGGAAATGTTCGGGTTCCGGATGAGAATATATGTCAGATAACCGATGAAGCCGACAAACATCATCAACTCATAAATAATCAGTGTACGGGAAAGCCGATTGATTTCTTTTTTAAAAAGTTTTTTGTCGAGCGGCTGTTGTTCCGGGTTCAGCAATTCATTTTCCAGCTCTTCATTTTCAGAAAGAATGCCATCCGCCATATCAAACCCTGTTTCAAATATAATTACAAAGAATTTTAAATTCCTTTAATGGAATACTGACCGTATTTCTTCAATTCGGCAATCGCTTCATCTAAATCTTTTGTCGTACACAAAAGCGGGATTCTGTCGACTTCCGCCATCTTAACCGCCATGGGATCGACTTCGTCTTTGGAAAGACCGTGAAGAACGATGGCGCCGGGCTTTAAATTCGTGACGCGGATGGCGACGAGAGGAGATTTGCCGGTGGAGACTTTTGTAAAAACCATTGCCCTGTCAGTACTCCAACCGTAAAGGCGCTGGAATTCATAAGACGTCATCTCCAAAATAGAGCGCTTGCTGTCGACAACCGAGAAACCGTAAAGCGGACGTTCCATACCGCGGTAAAGCACCTGAGCATCGAGAAGTGAAACGAGTTTTTGGAATTGAATCGGAATGGAATATTCGTATGTCGAATAAATGGATTCCTTGGAGCTGTCGGCTGTCAGCATTGTTTCATAAGCGTGAATTTTCTGGCCGCCGCGTTCGGTGTCGATTGCAAGCAACGACTCGACGATTTTGCTGACCATAAGCGTTCCCGGGGACTTGCGTCTGCCGGATTCATAATCACTGATAACGGAGGGCGATACTTGTAAAGAATTAGAAATGTCCGTTTGAGAAACCTCAAAATTCAATCGCCATTTTTTAAGACATTCGCCGGGTTTTTCGGAAAGCGTAATTTCGCCCGCCATCTTTTCGGCAAGTCTCTTCTTTAAATTCTCAAAAGCCTCGTTGTCTGTCATGACAAATGAAAAACGAATGATTTCAATATAAATGTTCCTGAACGGGCAAAATAAAAGTATAAAACACTGACGTTTTCGAAAAAAACGCAAACTGAAAATACGTTCAAATTTCTACGATTTTTGTATGACAGACTCTCTGAAAATTAATGACAGCATTGTTTTTGTTTCGGAAATGAAAATATGGGCGGCATGCCCGAAACAGCTTTATTTTAAGATCTCTGCCGAAAGAAAAAGACATCCTGATTTGATATTCAACATAAACCAAGCCGGTGTTTTTGAAAACAGAATATGGCGGGAGATCTGTCTGGAACTGCCGGCTCTTGTTTTGGAAATGAAGGATGAAAATCCGGACGCCGTGTTTACCGGAAACCCTGCGTTTGCGGACTGTTTAAGAGGAGTATTTCAGGAAATTGAAAATTAGATTCAGGATTATGAAAACAATCCCTGATTTTGCGGGTTGAAAGCGTTTGAAAAAGGAATAGAAATACTGAGCCGAAACGTTGATTTGACGATTCAAAGAAGCGGAACCGTTCTTTTAGAATATGCCGCAAATCCGACAGATGTTGAAAAAACAATATCGGATTCAAAAACAAGTTTAACCGGAATGCCTCCCAAAATTTTAACGATTGATGAAAAACGGCTGCCGTACATAATCAAAATATCAAAAGGCCCGTCCGACGGCGTTTGGGAATCCGACCGGATAACGGCGGCAGCGTATTTGATGATACTTGAAAAGAATTTCGGGCGGCAATTCGTTTCTGACAGCGCCGTTATTGATTATTTCGGCGATTACCGTCTGTTTCGAATCCGTCCGCAGGACCGCAGAAAAGTATATCGGGCGATTCGAAAGATCAGAGAAATTAAAAAAGGAAAAATGCCGAGAGAGAAAAACATACGCTTATGCGGAAAATGTGTTTACCGGGAAAAGTGCCTGGTGAAAGCCGAAAGCCTGTTTTCAAAAATATTCGGCTGAAGCGTTAATTTAAATAAAACGAATCATTTTACGAATAAGAATTATGGAAATCGGAAAAGTCCCTCATGACCTTTTGCAGAAAATCGTTTTTCAGAAGCTGAAAAACTTTGATGAAAAGGTAAAAGTCTCGCCGGGAATCGGTGAAGACTGCGCGATTCTGGACATCGGCGAGCAGTTTTTTGTTCTTTCCTGTGATCCGATTACGGGAACGGCTAAAGAAATCGGCCGGCTGGCGGTTTATGTTTCCTGCAACGATATCGCCTCCTGCGGCGTCCGGCCGCTCGGACTTTTGGTGACGATTCTTTTACCGCCCGAATCAACGGAAGATGATTTGGACAAAATCATGACGGAGCTGGCGGAAACCGCAACTTCGTTAAATGTGAGCATTATCGGCGGCCACACGGAAGTCACCGATGCCGTCACACGCATTGTCATCAATACAACTGCTGTCGGGATAGCCGATAAAAACAATGTCATCTGCTCGGCGGGTGCTGCAGCCGGTGATAAGATAATCCTGACAAAAACTGTTGCGCCGGAGGGAACGGCAATCATCGCTTTTGAAAAAGAGGATGAACTGAAAAAGGAATTCGGGGAATTGTTTGTTAAAAAAGCGCAGGCCATGATGTCTCAAATCAGCGTGATTGACGAAGGTGTGATTGCGGGTGATTTGGGAGCAAAAATTGTCCATTCCATGCATGATATCACCGAAGGCGGTCTTTACGGCGCGCTGTGGGAAACCGCGGAGGCTTCCAAAACCGGCGTGATTGTTTATGAAGATAATATCCCGATAACGGAAGAGACAAAAAAGATATGTGACTATTATAATCTGAATCCTTACCGTTTGATTGCCAGCGGCAACATGATCATGACAACATCCGAACCGGATCTGGTTTTGGGAAAATTAAAAGAAAAAAACATCCCGGCCACCGTAATCGGAGAAATCGCCGCGAATCCCCTCAAACGCCTGATTTACAAAAATGAGAAACAGGATGTTGAAACGATGCAGGTTTTGCGCGCGCCGAAATCGGATGAATTGTATCGGTTGCCTCGATAAACAACATCCTCTGACGGTTTTTTAGAAAGTTGCAGAATGGCTTTTAATAAGATGAAAACGTTTGATTACTATGGTCAAACCCGTTTTTTTAGGAAAATTAGTCTTACACTGGTGTCCCGCGTGCAATGTTCCGGTCTTGGATGAAAAATGCGCGTGCGGGCATAAAACGAATTTTGTGACGGTGACGCCGCCTGCGGATATCCGCCCGGCATTTCCGTACGATATCGAGCGCATTAACGAAGTCTCCGTCAAGCAGTTCGGTAAAAAAATGATTGCGGACGGGGAAATCGCCGTTTATAACAAAGCGCCTTATGACGACCGTATGGAAGAAATCATCTGCGGCGGCGAAATTATAGGAACGATCCGTTTTGAAATTGATAAACCCGGCTGGGTTCTTTTACCGCGTTTATCGGGCGCCCGCCGCATTTTTAACAAAAATTCCAAAACAGAAGATCCCGATGTTGAAACAAATCTCAAAAACTGGATTATGGTTCATGAGAAAGCGATTCCGTTTGTTGCCGACGGTTCCAGCGTTTTGGTGCCGGGCATTTTAAAAACAGCTCCCGGATTTGAAAAAGAAGATGAGGTCGTCATTATTACATCCGATTTTGAAGTGATTGCCGTCGGCCGGGCAAAAATGTCGGCCGAAGAAATCGCCGCTGCCGAACGCGGCAAAGCCGTCAAAACCCGCTGGACAGGTATTGAAAACGAAAGTGAGAAAAATACGGCTGCAAGCGTAATGCCGGAAGATAAAGACATTCCGAAAGGAACACCGACGCGGGAAATCTGGCAGAAAACTATTGATGCCAACCGCCATGTAATTGATAAATTCGAAGCGGACAGCATCAAGTTCATGCAGAATGCCGCCGCTAATATGAACCGGAAATTGACCTGTTCTTATTCGGGCGGCAAAGACAGTTTGGTGACGCTTCATTTGACGGAAAAAGCATTCGGAAAAGAATCGGGTAATGAAAGGGATTATGAAATCATTTTCGCCGACACCGGCTTGGAATTTCAGGAAACGATTGACAACGTGAAAGAAGTCGTTGACATTTACGGTAAGCCGTTCAAAGAAACAAGTGCCGGAAATGCTTTTTGGGAAGAGTATGAAATCAACGGACCGCCGAGTGTGGATAACCGCTGGTGCACACAATCCTGCAAATTGATGCCGATTACGACCGTCATTGAAACAAACTATGCTGAAGAGGGCGGCTGTATGACTTTTATCGGGCAGCGCCAATATGAATCGAAAGCGCGCGCCAAAAGCCAGAGAATCTGGAAAAGCCCTTCCGTGCGGGGTCAAATCGGTGCGGCGCCGATTCAGGAATGGACGGCGATGCATGTTTGGCTTTATATTTTTGACAAAGACCTCCACTACAATCCGCTTTATGAGAAAGGGCTGGACCGGATCGGTTGCTGGCTGTGTCCGGCCGCTTCTTTGGCTGACTTTGAAAACTTAAAACACACCCATCCCGAAGCCATGAAAATGTGGGAGGAGAAACTCGTAGGAGCCGGACGCGAGAAAGGAATCGAAAACCCCGAAGCTTGGGTCAAATTCGGTTTGTGGCGTTATGATAAATTGCCGCCGCTCATGCAGAAACTGGCTGCCGAAAAAGGCGTCAAATACAAAAAATGAGTTCTTCGATTCATTTTCTTTTTTGATTCATTTTTTGAAAAGCCGAACGGTTGGCACATGATGTGACCTGCCCTGCAGAGTGCCGTTCCGTGCACTGTTTTACAGCGGCAAAGCCAAAGTCGCGAAGCGTTTTAAGTAAACATCCCGCTCCCGCCGTTGGCGAAGCCAACAATCGCACAGCGTTTCTGTCAACATCATCTTTCTCCCGCCCCTGAAAAATTCCGAGTGAAGTGAGGAAATTTTATAGATAGGCTTATAAATTATCCCATGCTTATGATTTACTCGGTGGGCTAGTCAGGGCAGCTAGGCGTCGCTTGTAACCCGAAATCGCCGATACGCGGGTGACGAAGCCTTCGGCCAGGTGCATTGACTTTATGTCAAGCCCGAAATCTTAACGTTGAAACCTCGTCCTGCTGGGAATGTGGTGATTGCCGAGACAAAAGGAGTTTTGGTTCGGCTTTCTTAATCGTGGGAACCGGTCCAGGCCCGGAAGGGAGCAGACTTACCGCGGACAACAGTCGCTTGCGGGGTTGCGGGGCGGAGGAGAGATTTCGGAGACTGCGTAGGGAAGATGTATCGAGCCGGATGCATGCCCGCCTTTTTGATATTCTGTCCGCTCGGGACGGTAAGCATTAAATATCACCATCCCGTTTAGGGGAAAGCAAAAACGAATCGTTTGACGAGATAGCCTAGCTCGGTAGGGCGTAGGATTGCTAATCCTATGTTGCTTTGCAACTCGGGGGTTCAAATCCCCCTCTCGTCGCTTTTCTGAAAGATCAAATCAATGAGCTTTGTTTTTGAGATTTATCTCCGATTCTATTTTTAAATACAAGAACCCCGTAGTGAGAATTATATGGAAATTGATGAAACGTTTTCTTCTTTAGAAGAAATTCAATCCCTTTTAGAAAAAGACGGAATGACTTGGCGCATTTCCGTTGATGACGATGACATCGAAGAGGAAGAAATCTGCCGCTCAAAAATTGTTTTGGAGTCGGCTTCGTTTTCAGCCGAGGCGGACGCCGTTGAAATCAAAAAATGGGAAGCGGAACTGCCGGATGAAAAAGAAGAGGAAAATGACGAATTTTTTGAAGAAGAGATACCGGCTGATGAGATTCAAAAAACCGCTCTTGAAAACGCCGAAGTGATTTATTTTGATCTTTTCAAAAACAAAACATATGTAAAAACATTGATTTTCTGCCCGGAAAACGAAACCGGAGATCGGATATACCGTTTAATCGGTTTCTGCGAAGCGCCGATGTTTTGAAAGAACAAGCCGTTTTGAAATCCCGGTCCGAACCCCAATTTCCGATTTATCTTTTAATTTCATTTTTACTTGATTTATCGCCGGCTGAAATTGGAAGTAATTTAAAAATGCTTTATAAACCATTTATATAATTGATAAGAATTTAAGAATATCCGCATTGATTCAAGAAAACTGAATTCGAGAATTAACGAACATATTACCGATAATTTATAAACCGGCATTTATTAACCATTTTTTACATTGCCGAAACGATAAAATCATAAACGGAAAATTAATTATGACTAATGAATCCAATCTTAAAATTGAAAACGTCGTCGCTTCCACAAAATTAGCAGAAGAATTTGACTTAAACTTAATCGTTGAAAAATTCCAGACCGCCGAATATAACAAACAGAAATTCCCCGGTCTCGTTTACCGCGTTTCCGATCCGAAAGCCGCGTTCCTTGTTTTCACATCCGGCAAAGTCGTGTGCACCGGCGCAAAGAATGTCGCCGACGTTCATACCGTTATCGGCAACATGGCGAAAAAATTGAACAGCATCGGCATCAAAACAATCGAAAATCCGGACATTGCCGTTCAGAACATTGTCGCCTCCGCCGATCTGAAAGCCGTTTTGAACCTCAACGCCATCGCTATCGGTCTCGGTCTTGAAAACATTGAATACGAACCCGAACAGTTCCCCGGACTTGTTTACAGAATCAGCGACCCCAAAGTCGTCGTCCTGATTTTCAGTTCCGGCAAACTTGTCGTCACCGGCGGCAAAACACCCGAAGACTGCGCACGCGGCGTTGAAGTCGTCCGCGAACAGTTGGACAACATGGGACTTTTGTAAGTTCCTTGTCCTTTTTTACTTTTTACTGAACAGATTTCAAATTTTTAATTCGCAAGGCCGCAGAGAGCGTTCTTGTAAAAACACAATCGGGATTTTTATGACTGAAGACCGTAATTTAATTTTTGACAAAAATGATGTGTGCATTTTTATTCCCGTCCTCAATGAAGAAGGGGCCATTAAAGACGTGATTGAAGGATTCAAAAACGTCGGCTACAACAATATTTTGGTTTACGACGGCAACAGCAAAGACAAAACAAGAGAAGTTGCTGCAGCGGCCGGGGCCCGTGTCGTGATCCAAAGCGGTAAAGGCAAAGGACAGGCAATGATTCAGGCTTTTGATGCGATGACGGAAAAATACATCGTCATGATTGACGGTGACGGCACAGAACTGCCTGAAGAAATCAACACCCTTTTGTATCCGGTTTTGGAAGGAAAAGCCGACCATGTTGCCGGAGACAGGATTGCCGGACGCACGCCGGGCGCATTCAAAACGCTGAACCTGCTCGGCAACCGTATGATTAACTGGTTTTTCCGCCGCGCTTTCAAATCAAACATTCGTGATATTTGTACAGGTTACCGCGCTTTTACGCGGGAATCCATTCAAGCTTTAGATTTGAAACAGCAAGGCTTCGTTATCGAAGCAGAAATGACAGCAGAATGCCTGATGAAAGGACAAGAACTGATTGAAGTACCGATTACATATCTGCCGCGCCCCGAAAAAGTGGAAACGAAACTTCATCCGTTCCGTGACGGTTACAGAATCAGTATGGCGATTTACAAATATTCGCGCTTTTACAATCCAATCTTTTTCTTCGGCGTTTGGAGTCTGCTGTCATATATTATCGCTTTGCTTTTGATCGCCGCCCATCCGTTCATTACATGGCACAGCTCCATGCTCGGAACGGCGTTCTTTTTCTTTGCGGGCATCGGCACATTGCTGCTCATCGCCGGATTCGTTGCAGACATCAGCGCAACACTTCACAGAAAAACATTAAAAGCGATTCAAGCCCATCAAAATGAACAGAAAAAAGAATACGATCAGTTCTGATCTTTTCTTTTGATCTTATTTTTATTTTTACCGATGCGCAAAACGGAACTTTTTCGGAAACGGATTGAAAAGCGGAGCGTTCATTTACAGAGAACGGCAGCGAGAAAAACAGAATAAAAATGAGAAAAACGGCGGTTTTCATATAATGAGAAGGAGATGGGGTCCTCCTTCTCTGTTTGTTTACGTTTTGATGAGGAATTGTTTTTATGATCGAGCGATCATAAGATTGCTCAATCAGCGTTATTTTGCGAGGTCATAATGTTGGTTGACGATTTTCAAAGCGCAGAAGTCGCCGCACATGGTACAGGCATCTTCGTCGCCGGGTGCGCGGCTGTCGCGGACAGCTTTGGCGTGTTCACCGTCAATTGCGATTTCATACATTTTGTTCCAGTCGAGGTCTCTTCTTGCGCGGGCCATTGCCAAGTCCTCGTCTCTCTTGCCGAGACGGATCATGTCGCCGATGTGGGCGGCAATCTTGGAGGTTTTGACGCCGGTGACGACATCATCAATGTTGGGGAGAGCCAAGTGTTCGGCCGGTGTCACGTAGCAGAGGAAGTCACAGCCGTAAGAGGCGGAAACCGCCGCACCGATTGCGGTAGTGATGTGGTCGTATCCGGGCGCGATGTCCGTAACGAGCGGGCCGAGCATGTAAAACGGCTTGTAGTTGCTCATGACTTTCATCAGCTGGACATTTGTTTTGATCTGGTCGAGCGGAACATGGCCCGGACCTTCGACAATGACCTGAAGGTCGTATTTGTCGTGTGCGATTTCAGCACATTCGGAGTTGATGATTAATTCCTGGACCTGTGCACGGTCGGTTGCGTCGTGGACGGCGCCTGCGCGCATACCGTTACCGGTGGACAAGGTAACTTCGTGTTCTTTTAAGATTTCACAAAGGTAATCGAATTGTGCGTAAAGCGGGTTTTCCTTTTCATTGTGGAGCATCCATGTGCTCATGAAAGCGCCGCCGCGTGAGCAGAGACCGCCGTATCTGCCGTGCTTTTTCAATCTGTCAAGTGTGATTTGGTTAATACCTGTATGGATAGCCATGAAACAGGTGCCGGCTTTTGCCTGGTCTTCGGTGGCCTGGAAGAGTTCGTCTTCTGTCATGTGGACGATGGAGCCGTATTTTTCGGCAGCTTGGATGAATGCCTGGTAGAGCGGAACGGAGCCGACCGGCAATGAGATAGCGTCACAAACAGCCTTTCTGATGCCGAGGAAGTCGCCGCCTGTTCCGAGTTCCATCAAAGTGTCGGCGCCTGCTTTTTCGGCAGCGACAGCTTTGTCGATTTCCATCTGCATGTCGATGATGTCTGAAGAAGCGCCAATAGAAGCGTTGATTTTTGTGCGGCAGCCCTGACCGATACCGCCGAGTTTGACTTTTCTGTAGGGGCTGACCGGGATAACGATTCTGCCGGCTGCAATGCCTCTTCGGATAAATTCAGGGTCTAATTCTTCTTTCTCTGCAACGATTTTCATTTCATCGGTAATGATACCGTTCTTTGCGTCTGTAACGATTGACATTTTTAAAACTCCTCTCTTTGAAAATAGTATAAAACGGACTGAATTGACATCGAAAAGATGAAATCAGGCAGACACAGCCTGTAGTCACGAATTAATCGTAAAACGCATTTTTTGAATATATACCTATTCAAAAAACAAACTTGATTTTAAAACAAATTAAATAGATTAAAATGGAATATGCGTATGATTTTAAGTAGTAAATTAAGAAAAATTGATTTGAAAACAATTAAATTTGGACAGATTTTCTCAGATTACAACAATGAGGATGAACAGGTCAAATCTTGAAACCTGTTTATCTTTTTTGGCATATATCATCTGTAACCTGAAATTAAAAAAGGAAGATTATTTCAAATCCTGGATGCGCATTTTTTCGAGCGCGGACTGTTTTTTTCTTTTATCACGGACGGCTGCGTAAATTCCGAGAAGCAGAAGTGTCGGCAGATTAGTGAAAAGAAAAATCACGGCAGATTGGAAAAGAAGATCTTTGATACTGCTCGGCGCAAGAACACTGTGGTGGATACTGCCTCCGACCTGACCGACGACAGAATCCGCGAACGATTGTTCATGCGTATTATAAACGAATCCGGCGAGTCCCAGAACAGCAACAACAGAAAGGCAGAAAAACAGAAACGGCAGTATTAATCCCGGCCATTTGCTTTCTGCCTTTGAAAGGCGGATCTGAAGCCAAACAATCAAAACCGCTGCCAACAGCACAATCAACAGATTAAATAAATGAATCATAATTTACCTCCATGTTTTTTATATTCCGATATTAACATCTTAGCCGTTTCAAAATCGATTTTTTCATCCAGAGCCAGTTTTTTTATCAGTGAAATGTAAGGCTCGTTTTCCGACTCTTCGCTCATTTTAATTTTTTGAATCAGCCGGTCCAAACGTAAACGAACCGTCGGATAAGTAACGCCATAAGACTGGGCGATTTCTTTAAGCGAACCGGAAGAAAGCAGGAAATTTTTGATAAAATTCACGTCTTCTTCTTCCAGCTGAGACATCCAGGAAGGAAGAACTTCTATTGCCATAGAGACAAAAAGGACTTTAATATTATTAAAGTTTTCTTTAACAATATTAAATAAAAAATTTAGTTACATTTTAATTTTAAAGATTCCGTGTTTATTTGAATTGAAACTTCAACGGGAACCCATTTATCATTCGGAGACGAAAAGAGTCTCTTCCGAGAGAAGATTTATTAAAGGCGGAAAACTTTTGAAGTCTAAATATTGAATCAAATTAAAAGGCAAATGATTATGGATAAAATTAAACTTTATACACTCAAAAAAGAATCCGTAAACTTGACGCCGCTCTTAAGCGTCGGCAAAAACGGCATGGCGGATCCTGTGATTGAGGAACTCAAAAAACAGCTGAAAGTGAGAAAGCTGGTCAAAGTCAGAATTCATAAAAACTCCGGCGAATCGGATGATATGAAACAAACGGCATCGGAATTGGCTGAAAAATGCAATGCCGAATTGATTGATGTCCGCGGCCGGACCGTGACATTATACAAACAGTAAACGGGGCAGGGTGGAAAAATGCTTGATGAAGAATATGAAGATATAACTTACTTTAAAGAAAACGGCTTTTTGGAAAAAGAATGTACCAAATGCGGCAAAACGTATTGGACACGTGACCCGGAGAGAGTCACCTGCGGCGATGCGCCCTGTGACATTTACACATTCATCGGCAAGCCGATTTTTTCAAAACCGATGGATCTCGCCGAAATGCGTGAATATTTCCTGAATTTCTTTGAAGAGCGCGGACACACCCGTATCAGCAGATATCCTGTCGTCGCCCGGTGGAGAGATGACATATACTTGACCATCGCATCCATTGCTGATTTCCAGCCGTTTGTGACTTCGGGACTTGTTCCGCCGCCCGCAAATCCGCTGACGATTTCCCAGCCCTGTATCCGCCTCAATGATCTGGACTCCGTCGGCAGGACCGGCCGCCATTTAACAACATTTGAAATGATGGCCCACCACGTTTTCAACAGCAAGGATAAAGAAATTTACTGGAAAGACAAAACCATCGCCTTATGCGATGAACTGTTGACATCTTTGGGTGCTGACGTCACCGAAGTGACGTACATCAAAAGCCCGTGGGCCGGCGGCGGCAATGCCGGCGCTTCCGTTGAAGTCATGGTCGGCGGCCTTGAATTGGCGACGCTTGTTTTCATGAACCTGAAGGAATCCAAAACAGGAACGATTGATGTCAAAGGCAAAATGTATGAAAAGATGGACAATTATATCGTGGACACCGGTTACGGTTTAGAGCGCTTCGTGTGGGCTTCCCAAGGAACGCCGACAATTTACGATGCCGTGTTCCCCACAATCGTTCAGGAATTGACGAATCTGGCGGGCATTGACCATGAATTAAACAATCCCGAATATGCCAAGATTTTCGCCAGCAACGCACAGTTTGCAGGCGTTATGGATGTCAGCGGCAGCGCCAACCTGCTGGAACTCAGACGGCAGGTCGCCGACAGCATCGGCATGGATGTGGATGAACTCAACCGCATCATGGATCCGATGGAAAAAATTTTTGCAATCGCCGACCACACCCGCTGTCTGACATTTATGCTCGGCGACGGCATCATTCCGTCCAACGTAAAATCCGGATATCTCGCACGCCTCGTTCTCCGCCGCACCATCCGCATGCTTGCGGACTTGGGCGTCAATATCCCGCTTTCGGAGATCGTTGCGCTTCATATTGAAAATATGCCTGAATATCCCGAATTCGAAGACACTTTCAAAGTAACGGAAGAAATTCTGGCGCTTGAAGAAGAAAAATACCGCCAGACCATTGAGCGCGGCAGAAAAATTATTCAAAAGGCGGCCGTCCGCTACCAGGAAAAAGGCGAAAGCCTGCCGCTTGAAGAACTCATGGAAATCTATGACAGCCACGGCATTCCGCCGGAAGTCTCCAAGGAAGCCGCTAAAGAAGTCGGCGTCACGGTGGAATTCCCCGACAACTTTTATTCGCTTGTCGCCGATATGCACAGCGAAGCCGGTGACAAAGAGGAATCGATTTCCGGGTTCAAATACATGGAGAAAATCGAGCGTCTGCCGCTGACCAAGCGCTTCTATTATGATGAGCCGGAGCGAATGGAATTCGAAGCGGTCGTTTTGGACACATTTGAGGATTACGTTGTTTTGGACAACACGTATTTCTATCCGGAAGGCGGCGGCCAGGAAGCGGACAACGGCATGCTCATGGCAGGAACATTCGTTTACGATGTCATCGACGTTCAGATGTACAACGGCGTGGTCGTTCATAAACTGGATATCACGGACAAAGAATTACTCATCAACCGCGGTGATATGGTCATCGGACAGGTGGACAAGAAGCGCAGAATGGCGCACTCCCGCCATCACACAGCAACGCACATCGTCAACGATGCGGCCAGAAAAGTGCTCGGCAACCATATTTGGCAGGCCGGTGCGCAGAAGACGGAGAACAGAGCCCGTCTCGATATTTCCCATTACAAGCACATCACTCAGGAAGAAATCAATGAGATTGAAATGCTCGCCAACAAAATGGTGATGGAAAACAAAAAAGTCCACTTCGAAAGCCTGGACCGGACGGAAGCCGAACAGAAATACGGTTTCGGTCTGTATCAGGGCGGCATTCCGCCGGGAAAAACACTCCGTATCGTGAAAGTCGGCTCGGACATTGAAGCCTGCGGCGGCACACATTGCCTCAGCACAGGTGTCATCGGCCCGATTAAAATTTTGAAAACGGAACGCATTCAGGACGGTGTCGAACGTTTGGAATACGCCGCCGGTGAAGCGGCTGTTGCGGCCGTGCAGGAAATGGAAAGCCTGCTTCGGGATTCCTCCGAAATATTAAGCATTCAGCCGGAAATCTTACCGCCGACCGTTGAGCGTTTCTTTGACGAGTGGAAAGAACTTCAAAAAGAGAATGAAAAACTCAAAGAAGAATTAGCCGGCGCAAGAACGATTAAAATGCTGCAGAACGCCGAAAAAATCGGCGACTTCTCCGTTATCGTTAACGTGACAAAGGGAGACGGCATTGATTCCTTGAGAATGGCCGCCGTTGAAATTTTAAAGAACGAAAATGCCGTTGCCGTTCTCCTCAGTGAGCATGAAGGCGTTAAAGCCGTTGCGGCCGCGGGTAAAAATGCGGTTGCAAAAGGTGTCAAAGCCGGTGATCTCGTAAAGATCATGTCAACGGCTGTCGGCGGCGGCGGCGGCGGCAAACCCGACTTGGCTATGGGCGGCGGCCCGAACGCTTCGGGCATTGAAAAAGCCAAAGCGGATGCATTGGCAAAAATTAAGGAGATACTGTCTTCTTAATTTCTTTTTTTATTTCATCCGTTTTTCCGGTTTTATTATGACTGTTTCTAAAAAAGATGTCAATGCGTGGGATATCGAATATGAGCATCTGAGATGGGGCGGTCTGTCAGAACTTTTATGGATTCAAAACAGGCTGAAAGAAAACAGTTTTTTATTGGATGCCGGATCGGGCGAAGGCCGTTATTTGAGAGAATTCTGTTTTAAGGTTCCCTGCATCGGCATCGATATTTCCAAAAACGCTTTGAGTCGATCAATCGAATCAATCGGAACGGCCGCCGAAAAAAAAGCGGGACCGGATTTTTCGTTTCCCGACCATATGGTTTCAAACACGGCCGAATTGCCTTTTTCAAATGAAATTTTTGACGGCATTCTGTGTCTCGGCGTGATGCAGCATTTAATTTCGGGAGACCGGGAAAAAACCGCGGCGGAATTTTACCGGACGTTAAAAAAAGGCGGGCTTCTTTTTTTTGAAGCTTTCGGCGAAGAAGACATGCGGTGTTCGGGAGAGCCCGTGGTTTTGAGAGACGGGAAAAGCGAACCGCGGACTTTTGAGCGTCAAAACGGAATCCTTTACCATTATTTTGAAGAAAATGAAATCAAAACGCTGTTCGAAAACACCGGATTTCAAACGCTTGAACTGAAACCCGTTAAAAAAGAAAAGAAATATGACGGCCGGATTTACATCCGCCATCATTATCGTGCTGTTTTTGAAAAATGATGTTTTAAAGATTAAAGGAAGGGGTAGAGTCCGAAAATATTTAAGATGATCAGGACCAATGCTCCGAAAACACCCGTCAAAGCCGTGATGACAATGGTAATCAGCGTTGACAGATCAAAGCCGAACGGGATGTCCGTGATGTTCAGCAAATTGGTGGCGATAATCAAAATGAAACCGATAATGATATTGATTGCAAGCTTTTTCGTTGTTTTCAAAACGCGATACAAAACATAAGCGATGACGATTGCCAAAAGAACTAAGACAATGTCAACAAGTAAACCGGGAATTGCCATAATAAACCTCTTAAAATTGAATCGAAATTGTGATTAACAGTATAATATTCTGTTAATTATTAACTGCCAATAATCAATTTAGTCTATATAGTTTTTGTTGTCCGCCGCGTCATCGTTACTTTCGCGGCTCACATCAAGAATCCTTTTAATATCATGCCGACGCCGACAAGAAAAGTAATGACGGTAAACGCATTCCGAACATATTTTTGATTCAGTCTGTGAGAAATGCCGGCGCCGGCAGACGCAAAAATAACGCCCGGGATCACTAAAGCAATCCACATGACCAAATTAACGTAACCGATTGAATACGGCGGTAAACCGGAAACGCCGATGCCGTTAATGATGTAGCTGATGACACCGCCGAATGCCGTAAAAATAATTGTTGCCGAAGACGTTCCGATGGCCTGGCGAAGCGGCATTTTCACAAGGAAAATAACAAGCGGTATCAGAACCAAACCGCCGCCGATACCGGTCAACCCGGACAATATGCCCATCACTGCGCCGCAGACGGCATACAGAACCGGATTCGGAGACATTTTTTCCGGATCTTCATTGACCCCTTTTGCCGTTGTGAATTTCAGGGAAGCGCCCAAAACGACAATACCGAAAATGACGGAGAGATAAGCCGCGTTCAAATGTGAAGCGATGTACCCGCCCGCAAAAGAGAACACAAACCCGAAAACACCCATTAAGAACGCTTTTTTCCACAAAACCGTATTGCGCTTGGAATGTTTGTAAGCACTTGAAAACGCCGTCGGAAGTGTGAAGAAAAGCGCCGTTGCAATCGCGACTTTCAAAGCGATGTCTGGCGGATAACCGAGCCGGATTAAAAGGTAAAATTGAAGCGGAACAAGTAAGATGGATCCGCCGATGCCGAGCATGCCGGAAAAAGAGCCGGCAACCACGCCGCCGAGAACAAGAGCCGCCAAAAAGAAAAGGAACATGAATTCCAAGATGAATCACCCATTGTTGTTGAATTCGGGGTTTATTTTTTGAATCGAGTCCGACGCAATTCTCGAAATCCGCTCATTCGGATGCCGGAGGTACGCCACCAAGTAAGGAAGCGTGCCTTCATTTCCGAGATCGCCCGCGATTTCAATAACTTTTCCGAGCACATGTTTATCCAAAGAGCGGGAAGAATGCGCCTCTGTCGGGTATGAAAGACCCGCATTGTCCGCATTTATTTTGGTCAGGGAATCCATATAAGTTTTTTCCCCAAGACCTGCCGCCATGACAATTTCAAAATATGACAAAACACCGGAACCGCCGCGCGAAAGGGCAACGGCGGCTTCATATGCCGTTTCGGCATCCGAATCATTCCTGAGCACATCAAACAGCAAAGAATCAAAGCGCCGGTCATTGAGAAGAGCAAAACCCTTGATACCGTTTTGGCGAACACGGGGAAAACCGCTTTTCAGAAAAGTTTCAAAGACAGGGGCGGGAGATTCGGAGAGTTGAGAAAAAGCGTAAGAAAAACGGATTTGAAGTTTTTCATCGGACTCGGAAAGGATTGAATAAACAGGCAGGAGCATATCGACTGCAGTTCGGCCCGCCCGCTGAAGAACAGGGTAAACGGAAGCACAGATCATTTCATTTTCATTCGGATCAGCAAGCAGGGAAATCAAATAAGACAACTCGTCTTTGGACGGAACCTGAATGGAGCGGATGAATTGAAGTTTATTCTGCAAAAAAGTGATTTCATCATCCGAATTCATTTTCTCAGTCGTCGAGCAGGGATTTAATAGATTTGCGGAATTCTCCGATTTTGAAAGGTTTTTGGATATATCCGTCAAAACCGACATCTTCAAAGGCTTTTCCGTCTTTGGTCATCGTATCGGAAGAAATAGCGATCACTTTCGCTTTCTGATCCGGATCTTTTCGGATGTGTTTAATTAATTCCAAACCGTCCATTTTCGGCAGATTAATATCGGTGAGTATCAAATCAAAAGATTCCTTTTTCAAAATATCCAAAGCGTCTTTACCGTCGGCTGTGCATGATATTTCATAATTTTCCATTTCAAGAATATCTTTGACTAACTCTGAATTCATAATGTTATCTTCAATGAGAAGAATCCGTTTCAAAACTCAATCTCTCCTTTTTACCGGAACCCCTAAAACCACTGTTAAATATCACAAAGATAATTAAATAAATTGCGTTAGAAAAAAAATTAGGGGAGTTTACAAAAATAGATAAAACGAATTCAATCGAACGTGTTAAAAACAGCCCGACAGAATACGAATGGAATAATTTTAAACACGGAATAATTTTTAATTTGAATAAATGGTTGAAAGTTTATTCAAATGAAATATCCGGGATTAAATTTTGACGGTTTTCGGCGGCTCGGTGAATGAATAGAATGTAGCTTCACCGTCACCGATATAGAAGAACTCCAATATCGGGTTGTCCGGAGACTGATACATCGGGGTAAAGAAGTCAGCTGCCTTAAACGCTTTTTCGGCAATTTCCTTTCGGGTGTCAAAAACAGCTTTTCCCCTGACACGGATCCATTGGGTGCCGTCGCCGGAGGTGGCGGACAGTTCAAAACGCGGGTCAGCTTTCAATTGTTTGAAAACATCCTTTTGGTTGCTGGTCGTGAAATATAATTTACCGCCGTCTTCCATAATAAATCCGAACGGTCTGACACGCGGGCCGTCGGAGCTGCATGTTGCGATGTAAAAAGTCGGATTGTCTGTTAAGAATTTTAAAACTTCTTTCATAATTTCACCTTAAATTTTGGATTAAATTCAATCCACCCTGAATTCTAATTATTTTACAGGTAAAAGAAGCTTTGGAATTTGAACGGAAGAAAAGATGAAAAAGAAGTGAAGTCAGGGCTTCACTTTGTCATGATTTCAACAAGTCTGTCGGCAACTTCACTCAATTTTTTGTCGCCGCCCATGTCGTAAGTGACATATCCTTCGGCGATTGCCTGTTCGGCTGCCTTGAAGATCTTCTGAGACTGCTCTTTTTCCCCGAGGTAGTCCAGCATCCAGGCACCAGCCAGAATGGTGGCGTAGGGATTGACTTTATCCATGCCCGTGTATTTCGGAGCGGAACCGTGTGCCGGTTCGAACATGGCGTATTTGTCGCCGATGTTGGCGGAGTAAATCATGCCGATGCTGCCGACAAGCGCGGAACACTCTTCGCTGATGACATCCATAAACAAGTTGGTGGACAAGAGAACGGTTTTGTCGAACATCTGGGGGTTCTTGATGAGCTGCATAGCGATGTTGTCGATGTGGTATTCCCACACTTCAATATCGGGATAATCTTTGGCAACCTCTTCGACAACTTCCAGGAAAGTGCCGCATGTCTTTTTCAGAATGTTGCTTTTATGGATCGGAACAACGGCTTTGTATCCGCGGCGTTTGGCTTCTTCAAAAGCGTAAACGGCGATTTTGCGGGAGGCGGTTTTTGTGATTTTGCGGACGGCAATGACAACGTCATCGGTGAGCTGAACTTCTTCGCCGATGTAGAGGCCTTCCGTTCCTTCCCGGACACAGACATGTTCAACAGCACCGAGAGGTCCTTCTGCCCCCGGAATGGTTTTAATCGGGCGGACGTTGGCATACAAATCAAAAGCCTTGCGGATGGAAACGGCCACGCTGCGCGGAGAACCGATGCCTCCGGGCGTTGTTGTCGGGCCCTTGAAACAGGCGTCCGTATTTTTCATGATTTCCCAGGTTTCGGGCGGGATCAAAGAATCGCCGCCGTTTGCTTTCCACCAGGTTTCACCGGCGTCGCACATTTTAAACGTCACTTGTGTGCCGGATGCTTTCAGCACTTTAAGCATGGCATCAACCAATTCGGGACCTACGCCGTCTCCTCTGATAACGGCTGCTGTTTTAGTCATTTTAATCACCTTGTTCAGAAAAAATAAGAGTAAACATATCTTGAAATTTCAAAATCCTCAATACAATTCAGAAATAAAACATTTCTGTTTCATAAAAAATAATGAAAAAAGACGGAAAAAAGAAATTAAGCCTCAATGCCTTCCTTTTTCCAGACTTCAAAAGCTTCAACGACTTCCCATCCTTCAACGAAAATCATGCCGTTCTTCTCGCCGTAAGCTTTGGCGTCTTCTTTTGACAATGCTTTGCCGTTCGTATCATCCAGCATTTCGCAAACGACCATCGCAGGTGTTGTTCCCGCCATCAGCGCCAACGCGATGGAAAGCTCCGTCTGGCCGCGGCGTTCATCCAATAATCCTTTGGAAGCGCGAAGTGTTGCCGTGTGCCCGGGCGTTCTGAATTCGGAAGCGAAGTCAACAGGTTTTCCGTCAAGCGCGGTTTTTGTCATTTCGCCGAGGCGGCGGATCGTGTAAGAACGGTCATCGTCAGGAATGCCGGTTCTGTTCTCACGGTGGTTCACCCAAAGCGAAAAAGAAGATTTTTTGTCGTACTGGATGTCGCCTTCTTTTTCAACGAACGTGCCGATTTCAAGCTTCGGAGTAATCTTATCGTTGGTTGCGGCGGCGGTCACAACATCCGCCATAAACGGCAGCTTCATGATTTCAGAGGCCTGGGGACTGACAGCGACACAAATCAAACCGCCACCGTCTTTTCTCATCCGCTTAACATCCTGCGGCTGAACAGCGGTTGCCGCAATTACAAAATCAGTTTCCCCTTCTCTTTTTTCAGAATCATAAAGCAAAAAGAATTGACCGTTGCGGATGGCCTGAAGTGTATTTTGAATTTTTTCGGAATATTTACCGTCGTTTTGGTTTTGTGTTTTGTTTTCCATTGTTTTCACCTTTGATTTTTAACAGACATAATAAGAAAATTGAATTTATTCTCTCCAGTATTCCGGTTTATCTAACGCGTCAGCGCACTTGATTTTTCCTTTGGGATAAGTGTTGCCGCTTTCAGAAACAGACTGCATCATCCAATATTCCCGGTGGATTTCCGGAATCGGATAAGGTGCCGGATATCCGGCTTTTTCCGCGCACGGTTCAAATCCGAATTTCGGATAATAATCTTTGTGGCCTAAAACAAAAACCAATTCGGAACCAAGTTCCTGCAGTTTTTGAAGCCCCGACCGCACCAGCGACCCGCCGACCCCTTTCTTCCGGGATGTCGGAACCACGGCCAAAGGCGCCAAAATATGCATCATCCGATCCCCACCGTTTTCAAAAGATGCGCGGGTGAACAGAATATGTCCGACGGCGGTTTCTCCTTCAAAAGCGATCAACGAAACTACCGGCGCGGCGCTTATATCATTTAAAAGGGCAGCAGTCAGCTTTGCTTCTTTGTCATTCCCGAATGCAGCTTCATGAATTTTCAGAACAGTCTGAAAGTCTTCAGGCGCCGATTCTCGAATACTGATTTCCGGATTCATTCTTGGTCCGCCTCCCTTTATCCCGTGATTTTAACAAACTTCACCGACGGTAACCTTGATTTCGTCGCCGTCTTTTAATTTCAGAACCTCGCGCATTTTCACGGGCGCGATGATTTCCAGCAGATCAATTTTATAATGCGTCCTTTCGGGAACGATTATGAAACAACAGACACCGCTGATAAGCGCAGGATAACAATCACTTGCACCGTATGTCCGCTGACCGTCGGAAAATCCCTCTATTTTGATGTACGGGAATTCCTCCATTTTTTTTCTCAAATCAAAGCAGTACTCTTTGAGTTTCACATTCAGTGTTCCCGGAAACGGTGTGAAGCCGAGCTTTTCCTTAAATTGGGCCATGTACCCGTCAATCGAAATATAATATTGGCCTTCGCCGAGACCCGAAACAACTGTCCCGTCCAAATCAATATGTTCTTTGACGTTGAAAATCCGCTTGTAATCGGCAAATTCCTTTGAAAGGAGTTTCATACCTGACGGGCTGACCAGAATCATTTGGCCGGAAGGATTAATTTCGCGGATAATCAGACCTTGTTCCTCCAAAAATTTGAGATTTCTGGAAATCGTTTTATCGCTGGCTTCCAAATCCGTTTCCAATTCTTTCACGGAAATTTTGACCGGCTTTTGATCACAGCCGAGCAACGCCAGCGTTTTTAAATATTTGATTTGGTCCATTTTCAACAAATCCTTTCTCAAAAATAAGATGATTCTCAAATATGAGATTGTATTCTATTAATACTTATCCGACGGTTTATATTTATCCGGTTTGAGCCGATTAAATATACTTATATGGGATTGTTTTCTTTCTTTGCCTAAAGACCGATTGTGTGAGAATTATGTTTGAAGAAGAAAATGAAATTGAAATTAAATGCCCGAACTGTTCGCCGGCAGATGAAACGTGGCATGAGATTTTAAAACCGGGACAAAGTCCGGTGGCTAAATGCATGGACTGCGGGCACGTTCACGGTTACCGCGTTCCGCGCGTGAAGATGAAAACCGTTAAATCAATCGTCAGCCAGATGGAAGATTCCGTTGTGATGCAGACACTTTTGCCCGAAGACGAACGCTTTTTTATCGACGACGAATTTGTGGTCGAAGACCTTGAGTCCGGTGAAGTCGTTCCGATTATGATTACCGTTTTGGAGTGCGGTGACAAAAGAAAGCCGTCGGCGGCGGTCAAAGACATCGATACGATTTGGGGCCGCGCGATTGATGAAGTGACGGTGAAAGTGGCGATTCAGCGCGGAGAAGTCACCGAGCCTGTTGAAATAAAAATGCCGGGTGATTTCAAATTCGTTGTCGGGCAGAACGTGAAAATTGACGGCAAGGACTATCCGATCGTTTCCATTAAAGTTCGCGGCGGCAGTTTCAAATCCAAAGAAGGCGACTTCGTTCTTGCTAAAAAAGTCAAACGCGTTTATGCGAAAAAACCGATTCACGGCCGGCGCGGTAAATATTGATTTTTATTCTATTACTCTTAAATTTTTTACTCTGATTTTACTGTTTATTCAATTTCTTTTTTTCATTTTTATTTCACTTTTTTATTACGGTTCTGTTTTTGTTTCCTTTTCTTATTTTTTTAAAAAATAAATAATAAATTCATTGCAGACTTTTTGAAAAAATATATATATACGATTTGTATTAAATTAGATACATAGTTGAATTTATAATATATTACAATCATTATAAGAAGAATATAAACGGAGAGAACAGATGGTTAACAAAAAAATGCTTTGGGTCATAATGTTGCTTGCGACCGCGTTATTATTCATCGGAACAGCAGCGGCAAGTCCCGGCGACAATGTGATTGAAATCAACCAAGACAATTATTTGGAAGTATTGCAGAACATCGGCACTACAGGCTATCCCTTAACGGGTGACTATGCACTGACGGAAAACATTGTAATTACGGAAACCGAATGGGTACCTATCGGCACTTATCTGAACCCTTTCAAAGGAACATTGGACGGACAGGGGTATACAATAACTTTTGAAAATGAAGTGACATTCATCCGAGAAGGAGAGATTCATAAAAGAGACGGATACGGTTTATTCGGAAACACAAAATCCGCCGCCATCAAAGATTTGAATTTGGCCGTCAACAACATGACAGCACAATATTTGACGACAGACGGAAATGTTGATGAAAATCTCTATGCAGGCACAGCAGCATTCCAGCCCGCTGTCGGACCTTTGGCCGGATGGGTCCAGGGAGCAGCGTCCGGCAGAGATCAGATTATAAACTGTACCGTAAGCGGTGTCAATGATGATGTCGCAGTCAGCGGATACAGTCATATCGGCGGGATGGTGGGTCTTTCCGTTCAATTGGATATTACAAACAGCTCTTCCACCGTAAACGTAGATTCCGGAAATATTGCCGGCGGATTGATTTCATATTCGGACTGGACGAATTATACGGACTGTTATGCAACAGGCGATATTAAAACTGAAGGAAGTACAGCCGGCGGTTTGGTCGGTTTTCTGTATGTCGGAAATATTGACAACAGTTACGCCGCCGGGAATATCAGCGGCAAAAGCAGCATCGGCGGTCTTGTCGGAACGGCAGGTGTCAATCACTCGGTAACTCCGGCTCAGCCGACCCCTCAAATCACAAACAGTTACGCAACAGGTGACGCAACGGCTTCTGCAAAAAGCAGCGGCGGCTTAATCGGAACAGTCAGCTGTGCTGATGTCAGCGGTTGTTACGCAACAGGAAACGCTGTCTCAAAAGATGCGGCTGGCGGATTAATCGGAACGATGCAGAACGGAACGGTGAACGAATGTTTCTCTGTCGGGGATGTTGAAGTAACAAATGCAACTGCAGGCGGATTGATTGGAACAATCGGCATCTCTGCGCCGCCTGAACTGAACCCCAATCTGGTGCACACAGTTACCGTTGAAAACAGTTACACCACAAGTAATGTAACAGCATCCGACAATGCCGGCGGTTTAATCGGCACGGTTACGGTGAACAAAAATTCCGAAGACGCCACCGTTGACATTGCATTCAACTACGCTGCGGGCACCGTCAATTCCGGGGGCTCCAAAATCGGCGGTTTAATCGGCAATGCAAAAACGAATGTTGAAGTCAATGTTGATGAAAGCAATCTGTATGACATAAACAAGAACAACGGATACGGAATATACAAGCAGACGGATGATATGTATCAGGCTGAAACATTCAAAGACATGGGCTGGGAACTTTCCGAAGATGTCTGGTTTGTGAATGAAGGGTATGACTACCCGAGATTTGCATGGCAGATCTTTGTGACTTACAGTGACGGAAGAGCAGTCGGAGACGCGACGAATATGCCCGCCCCTTTGATTGTCGCAACAAACGGCACCGGATCTGTTTTCAGCATCAACAATAATGAACCTGTTTGGGGAGACGAAGAATTCCTCGGATGGCTGAACTGTGAAGATGATCTGACATATGACGGTAATGAAAAAATCGTAATCGGCAAACAAAACATCACTTTACTGGCTCAGTGGGAATTCATTGAATATGAAAAACCTTCGGGAGTCATTGAAAAAGGAAATCAGACGCCCGGATCGAGCGGAACGGGAAGCGCAACAATTGTTGAAGCAACACCCGAAGCAGCCGTTATCCCCGGAACAAGTATTAATGAAGGCAGCGGCGTCATTGAAAGTTTCACGGATGAGCTCGCCGAACAGACAGGAAATGCGGTCAAACGCATGATGCCACTGGGAATTTTCATCGCCCTTGTTCTGTTCATTTTTGTCGTATACTACGGTTACCGACAAACTAAAAAAGAAGAGTGACTGAATTTCATTCTTCTTAACATTTTATTTATCGATTTTTATTTATGATATGATGTTTTAGCATTTCAACAGAAGTGAATGAAATGAAAAAATTATTCAAACAAGCAACCGCAATAACTGCTTCCGTGATTTTTTTTGCGGGCATAGTCATTGCCGTTGCCGGAATACCTGATTTTGACCTCCTCGGCGATAAAGAGCCTGTTCTAAATGTTTCAGAAGAACAGATTCAAAAGAATAATCTGCCTGCCGAGTCGGAAAAACCGATTCAGTCTTTTTCAGCGGACATTGAAGCGGATAAATTTAAGAATACAGTTCAACTGCCGATGATTATCCTTATATTCGGATTTACGGTAATTATTGCCGGCGTTAATTACTGGTTGAGAGAAAAAAAATAAAACGGAGAAACATCCGTCTTTTTTAGCATGTATGCAGGACGCCGCTTATTTTGACCCGTCCCGGACTTTTGGTTTCATCCGGAGAATATGGCGGATTTCGTCAACGAACAAATCCCAGAGGCCGAGAACATCATCAATCAGACCGGGCAGCAATTTCATGGTGACATAGGCAAAAATAATCAAAGCGATGCCTGATCCCGCTTTTCCGATATAATGATGCGCGATTTCAAAGCTGTTCGCACCGAACCACAAGTCCCCGTAAGCGACAACGATGAAGATGTTGCGCACGAGATTCAAAACATAAATGACCGGAACCGTCAGCAGAAATGCGATTCCTTTGGATTTGGAAGAGCCGGGAACGGCCAGAATCAGCCCCGTGAAAAAAGCAATGCTTTCAATGGCCGTACAAGCCAGAACAACGACGACTTTGATGCCGTTGTAAGCAATCGTATTATAATCCGTCAGTTCTGCGCTGTAACCGAGGAAATTCAGAATATCGACCGTTTGTACGGCCACTGTCTCAATGATGAAATGATTGAGCGGTGAGAACAAACTGAACGGCATGTAAATAATACAGACCACGGCAATCAGTTTTGTTAAATCAAACAGCAACTTCATGCGGCTGTTCAGCAAAACGGAGTCCTCATGTTTCGGGTTTTCCCGACGCGTTTTGTTTTTAAAGGTGCGGGCAGCGAAATTGGCGAGCAGCAAACAGAACAGGAATAAAATAATCGTCAGCAAAATGTTTGTGTAGTCCGCTTTCGCATAATAATACGGAATGAGCGTGACCCAGTAGAAACCGAAAATAAGCCAGCCTGCGCCGCAGATCATTTCGGCGATTTTGTTATCTTTTCTTAACAGTATCGCCGCAATCATCAAAACAACAGAAAACCAAAGTAAGCTTGTTGTCATTTATATCCTCGTTTTAAATTAAAATCCGAACTGTCAGATTTCATCGTATTTTTTCAGAATATCAATAAAAGAATCGGTAATAAAATCAAGCTTTTCCTGACCGAGTCCGAATGTGCTCATTTTGAAATTCTTCGTGAGCCCCGGTTTGATGCCGTGAATCTTTTTGTCTTTGAGTTCGTCATAAAGGAAATAGCGCCCGCGTTTTGCTTTTTCTGAAATATTGAAAAAGCCGGGGGCTTCAAAGAACATTAAATCGTGATTGTGCGGATTTTGGCCGAACAGCCTGAACTTGCCGGTGTCTTCTAATTTTTGAATAAAACCGCGGGCGAGATGAATTTCTTTTTCCCAGTTTCCGGGCTGTGTCCGTTCAACCACTTCCGGAAAAGAAGCCATCAGCGTCATGATCGGCGCACCGCGTGACGTGCAGCCGAGGAGCTCGACTTCTTTGACTTTGTTGTAAACGGATTTGCGGAAAAGCTGTTCCGCCGCTTCTTCGCCGACGACGCCCAGAACACCGACAGGACCGCAGGCCGCCATGGATTTGTGGCCGCTGCCGACGATGTAATCAACGCCGAATTCTTTGGCGTTGACCGGCATCCGGCCGACGGCATAAGCGCCGTTCAAGAGAACGGGAACATCAAATTCGTGTGAGACGGCGGCGATTTTGCGGACATCGACCAAATTGCCGTAACTGCCGTCGGGATATGTGAGAAGCGTCAAAAGCGGTTTTTTGCCGTATTTTTCGATACCCGTTTCAATGGCTTTGAGAAAATCTTCGGGCATGATTTCTTTCTGGGGTTTGTCGGTCAGCACGATTTCCAAACCGGCGCGTTCCGCCGCGACTTTGCTGGAATAATGCGCCCAGGCATCCATAACAACATAATTGTTTTTGCCGGCGGCAGCGCTTGCAAGCGAATGCATGACGGCGAATTTGGATTCACGCGCGCCGTTCATCACGCGGGCGGCATCCGTCCCCAAAAATTCGGGAAGCGCTTTATGAACGAACTCCTGAATCGGCGGTTTTTTGACCAGATCCAACGCGCCGTTGCAGTAATCACAAACGGAATAACCGTCACCCCATTCCAAGAGGGCGTCGCGGGCCGCTTCGGTCAAAAGACCGGCTGTCTGAAGCGGATCGATATTAATAAAACCGCGCGTATCGCGTTTGATAAACTGAAACATTTGAAGGTTATTGTTCACTGCCACTTTGCCACCTCAATAAAAATCCGGCATGAAAGCGCGGAAAAATTTGAAAAAAGAAAAAGCAGAATTATTTCTGCTGAACCGCTTTCGTAAAGGCGGTTGAAAATTCGTCGCACATTGCCATGATTTTGTCGGCGACGTCTTTTAAAATTTCAATCGGCTTTTCGCCGGGCATTGTTTTGATATAGAGAACCGGCTCTCTTTCGACGGAATTGGAGAGTCTTTTCACGTCATAGAAAGCTGTTTCGATGCGCGGGTCTTCTAAAAGCGTCGCTTTAATAATGTTCATCAGGGTGTGGGTTTCCCCTTTGACGAGAATTTCCATCTCGTCTTTGCCTTGCGAAAGAATTGTAAGTTCCATAATTTAATCTCACTTTAAGTCAAAATACTTGATTTCTGAATTGAATGATTTCTGATAAATTTAACGGTAAAGCCTTGATAAAAAATTAAGGCGCGGAGGGAATGCCTTTACCGTACCCTTCCGCCAGCTTGCGTCTTTCCCGGTTGCCGCAGTTGCCGCAGACCAAACCGTCATCACTCTTTGTGAGAGACGTTTTGCACTTGGAACAGTAAGCTTTCAGAACACCGAATTCGGGTTCAACAGTTGAGAGACCGATTTTTTTGCTGTCGATCACTTTGGCGCGCACAATGTCGCCGACACTGAATTCATCGGCAACGGATTTAGCAAAACCGTCTTTAATGTTGGAAACATAAATTTCGGCATTTCCTTTGTTGACGATTTCTTCGCCCAGGCTCTTTTCGGCCGCAACGATATCAACGCGCGCATTGGATTCACGGACATCGGTGATGGAAGCGATGACAACGTCGCCTTCCGTAATCATATTGAGTGTCTTTGTTTTCGGAATAACGGTAATCATGCGGTGTTCTTTGTTGATGCCGATGACACCTGAAACAGTCGCCCGGATCGTGCCGTCATCATTAACGGTGCCGAATCCCGGTTTATATTCTTCGATTGCGCCGACGACTTCACCCGGAAAAACAAACTGTTTTGTCTTTTCATAAACAATCTTTTCGGGGCGCTTTTTCTTTTCAGCAGGTTTCCGGCCACCGAATCCGCCTTTACCGTTGCGGTCATTGCGTCCGCCGTTGCGGTCTCTGCTGCGGCCGTCACGGCTGCCGCGGTCACCGTTGCTGCGGCTGTCGCGGTCACCGTATCTGCCGTTTCCGCTGCGTTCGGTTCGCCTCTCGGGACGTTCCGCAGATGCGGGGGCACGGCGCGGTCTTTCTGCCGGCCGTTCTTCATCGGAGAGGGGGGCACGCGCGGCACGGCGCGGCCTTTCTTCGGCCAGCTCTTCCGCAACTTCAGCCGCGGGACGTGCGGTTCTGCGGACGGCGCGTTTTGCAGGTGCGTCAGCTTCGGGTTTTGCTGCAACTTCGGGCCGGGGTTTTCTCGGGATACGGGATTTCGGTGCTTCTTCCGCGGGTGCCGCATTGACCTGTTCAACCGGTTCGGCTGCTTTGGGATCTTCCGCTTTTCCGGCGGTATCTTTCAATCTTCTTCTGATCGGCTTTTTTTGCACTCTGCTCATAAATGAACCTTCATTATTTGATAATTGTGAATCGGGACAGCGCATTAAATCAACCGCTGCCGTTTAAACATATAATTTGCTGACCATTCAGCAGTGTTATATTCAACTCGGTGAAATGAATATACATTAAACATAGATAAAATAATCTTCCCAGTCAGTCAGCGATGGGATTCAATTCTGAAAATTTCGACATCAATTGACTGAACTTCTTTTTTATGAAAATCAAATGTTTTTTTGATCGGAAAATCTGTTATAAAACAATCTGTTACAACAGCGGGTTTAATAAATTTTTCTATAAAAGCGCGGCTGCCTTTATTGTGAATGGAATAAATGACATCACCCGCCGCAAGCGCCGCCTCCAAAAACGGCCGGTCATTACCTTTTTCCTGCGCGCCGAACGGCGGATTCATGAGAACCGTATCAGCCCGCTTTAATTCACCCGACTCAACCATTTCAGGAAGACGGGAAATATCCGAAACGATAAAGCTGATATCCGATTCGGGAATATCGGAATTCATCAAAGTCGCATTTTTCTCCGCCCCGAGAACGGCCGCTTCGTCAATATCAAAACCGATAACCTTTGAAGCACCCAAAATTGCCGCGCCGACGGATAAGATTCCGGTTCCGCAACCTAAATCGTAAACGGTTTTTCCGGTGATGTCACCGCTCATAAAAGCCATATGAAGAAAAGGTGCGGCAACGATGGCAGGCGTTTTGTATTGCTCTAAATTTACGTTTGGTGCGGCAAACCCTTCCGCTTTTTCAAGCGCGATTTCCAGTTTCCGAAGTTTCATGATTCATCGCCGTTTAACCCTGCCCGCCTTCGAGAATTTCATCCAGAACCAAATCTTCCCATTCCCGTTCACCCAAGACGATTTCAAACTCCTGCGGTGTTAAAACCGGCGCGGGATATCGTCCGGAGTCATCAATGGCCAGACGCGGACATGCAGTATTAACAAAAGCGTCCGCTTTAAATGAAAGCATTTGATCGGGTGTGACCAAATCCATAAACAAAATGAAAGCCGTTTTTCCGTATGCTTCCGCTTTTGTCTTCAGAGATTCCGCCAAAGATTTCCGGTACTGGCCGTTTTTGGTCGAGACGATGATGCAAAACGTTTCGGCATCCGCCGCGTTTCCGATGACCGCGCTTCTCTGCATCAAAAACTTGCGGTCACTGAGTTCAAAAACATCGGATGTAAACGGGTCGGCGCAAACCACGCGTTTTTTGGACGACAGCGCGGCGCCGATGGGATGAAATTGGCCGCTGCCGATATACAAAAGCGCGCCGCATTTCTCAATTTCGGCGGAATGCGCCGCCGAGAAATTACATCCGAGAATTTGACCCGGGTAAGCGATTCTTTGATCCCCGCCGGCAATAACGACGGTTTTTCCGGCCATTTCCAGAATATGGCGGGCCTGATCCAACTGATGAACGTGCTGAACCGTTGTCACCAACCCGATGACCTGTTCCGGCAGAAGCGGAAGCGCCGATTCAACGGCATCGGAAAGATCAGCTTTGGACCGGGCTTCAATGAAACGGACTTTCTTTTCAATATCTCCTTGTTTAAGTTCGGCGTGGCCGAAATGGAAAAACACATCGGACTTTTCAAGCAGCCGCATATCCAGATCGCAGGCGCCGAAACACGGGTCTGCCGAGATATAAACCGTTGCACCGGTTTCTTTCTCGATTTGAGAAGCGATTTCTAAAGCGTGTTTTTTCAATCCTTCCGGAAACTGGAGTCCGACAACAATTTCACCGCCCTTTTTTGCCCGGGATATTTTTTCGATCTCATCAAAAACGGCCTTCATCTCAAAATCATAAGAAGAAGCGGAAATTGTCGGAAGAGCTGTCATTTCACACCTCCGGTGACCGTGACGCCGTCTTTTGTCACGCCGATATCCACCAAAACAGTAACATCAACTCCTGTTTTCTCTTTGATGTGGTCCGTTCCCTCACCGCGGCCGATGACGCAATAAACGCCGACAACATCGGCTCCCATGCCGTTCAAGGTTTCCAAAAGCGGAAGAAGCGTGCCGCCGGTGCTGATGACATCATCGACAATTAAAATGCGGTCGCCTTTTTTCAAGCCGTTGATAAAAAGAGAACCTTTCGAATAACCCGTAGACTGGGAGAGAGTAACTTCACCGTGTAATCCGTATTCCCTTTTGCGGATAATGGAAACCGGAATCCGCGTTTTTAAAGAAAGTGCCGTGGCAATCGGGATTCCCATCGCTTCGACGGTGACAATTTTATCAATCCCGCCGGTCTTGCCGTCGGAAATGATGTAATCCGCAATCTCTTCCAAAATGGCGGGGTCCGTTTCGGGAATACCGTCCGAGATCGGATGAATAAAATAATTATAAGTCTGCCCGCCGCATTCCTTTTGAATCACGGGCGCTTCCTCTAAAGATTTTTTTAACTTGTCAAGCATTATTTTTAGTCAAGGGCGATTTCCGTATTTATACATTTAGAAAAAAAGAAAAGAATTAAAAAATCATTTTTTGTTTAGGGTAATGTGATAACTTAAATCAATCAAATTACAGATTTCGTCTCCCGGAACAGTGCCGTCCAGCAGAACGGTAATCCAATACTCTTTGTTCATGTGATATCCCGGCAAAATACCTTCACGCATTTGAAGGGAGCCGGTCATGATCGGATCACATTTCAGATTGATGATGTCCGCCCGCCCGTCTCCTTCCAATCCGAGCTGTTTCCTTGTCGGATTAATGACGGCAGCATACCATTTCCGGCTGTTTTCGTGACGAAGAATCGCGTAACCCGGCATTTTAAGCCACGGGTAATCTGGTTTTGTACCGTACTTTTTTTCCGCGTAACGAAAAACATCCTCCCGATTCATGAACCGTCACCTTTTGATTGAATTATAAAAAGAATCAAGGCCGGTATTCGGCGGCCTCTCTGAATCTTTGAACCAAAAAGTCGATGTCAAACGACGTTAAAAACCAGCCGGCTTTCGGACCGGACGGCTGTCCCAAAAGGGCGGTATAAATGGCAATAAAAAAACTCTTGGTGTCGATTTCTTCCGCTGGAATTTCCCCGCCCGCATATGCAGCCATTTTCTTGGAAATGCCTGATTCGGATTCTTTGGTTTCGTAAACGATGCGCTGAATATCTTCAGGTCCCAGTTCCGCATCTGCGGCGTCCAATTCGTCAGCGAACGCCTTTAAGAAAGCGCGCTGCGTGTTTGTGAGCGAGGCAGTCTGAACGGGAACAACGTCTTTAACGCCGAATTTGGCGAAAGGCGGCGCGTATTTTTCAAGCCAGAGGCCGACATTGCGCGCCATTTGATTAATCATCTCGGGATCTTCATCAAAGCCCGAGCGCTTGGCAATGGCATCGATTTTATTCAAATCCCCGCCGGCGACCTGGTAAATCGTGACCATCTGCTTGAACGGAATCTTGGACTGCTTCACGTCTTTGGATTGGGAAAGGTTCATGATTCTTTCTTCAAACATAGACGGGTCTTCTTTGTCACGCAGACGCTCGTATTCGTCTACAAGATTCAGAAGCGGCTGTCCGGGGTCAAATTTGATGTGCTTCTCCGGACGCGTTTTCATAATCAAGAAACGGAGTGCTTCGGGCGGCACAACATCCAGCATGTCGGAAATAGAAACGACGACGCCGGAAGAAGAAGACATTGCGCCTTTTTCGCCGAGCATGATCCATTCATAAACGATGGGAAGCGGCGGTTCATTTTGGAAAATTTCGCGGGAGATACGGATGCCTGAATCATAAGAACCGCCGCTTGACGCGTGATCTTTGCCGAACGGCTCGGCGGTGACGCCCAAGATTTTCCACTTGGCCGGCCATTCCACACGCCATGTCAGCTTGCCGCCGCCGGTCATAGAAACTTTGCCGGACGTGCCGCAGGCCGGACAGTCGTAACTGACGGTTTCTTCAGTTTCGTCAAAACCGGTGACTTTGGCGCTGTTGATGCGCTTGCATCCCTCACAGATCGGATTGAACGGACTCCAATCTTCCTGAACTTCTTTGCCCGAAACCTCTTCCAAAATTTCGGCGATTGCATCACGGTTTTTAAGCGCCGTTTTGATTGCGTCAACGAATTTGCCGGCTTTGTAGAGCTCATCCGTTTTCAAAACGTCGGGGCGGATGCCGAGCGTTTCCATCGCGGCGATGAACGGTTCTAAAAAGTGGTCGGCATAACTTTTATGATGCCCGCACGGGCAGGGAATTTCGGAAATCGGTTTGCCGACGTGCCGGGCGTAGTCTTCTTCTTTTAAAAACGGGTAGACTTTGCGGAGCGGATCGTAATTGTCCGCGATATAAAAGAATTCGGGGTCTTCGCCTTTATTTTTCAAAGCGCAGTAAACGGCGTCCGCTGTAAGCACTTCTCTCATATTTCCGATATGGATGTGACCGGAAGGCGTAATTCCGGTTGAAATCACATTCTTCTTATTCTTGGCCGTCGCCTCTTCCGCGACGACATCTGCCCAGTGGGTAATCTCTGTCATATTATTTCCTTAAATATTGATAAAAATAAAAACGGTTTGAAATGTTGTCTTAATCATTCTTTTTTATTAAAACTTTATCATTTCAAATCGGGGTCGTATTCAGCCGCCAATTCTTCAAACGGCTCGTAATCATAATGTGTCAGGCACTCTTTCAATGATTTGTTGGACAGGTAAATCAATTTTAAATCATCACGTTCCGTCGGTTCGTTGCCGCAGGCAATGGAGATGAATTCCGCCAGATCATAAACAGGAAGACCGGCATTTTCCGGCCCGTTTTCTTTTCCCGACATATATCCGCCCTCAATAATATTCTTCATGCAGCCGCCGCAGTTTGTGATAATGATATCGCTGCCGAGACTTTTGGCATATGTATGAACGTCGGCAGCCTGGTCAACGGATTTTTTCGGAAACGAGGTCCGAACACCGCCGCCGAAACCGCAGCAGATCGACCCGTCGGGGGTCGGGTTAACAAGTTCCGCGCCGAGAACGGCCGATAAAACACGGCGCGGTTCCTCGTAAATACCGAGCGCGCGCGTTAAATGGCAGGGGTCCTGATAGAAAATCCGGAGTTTGCCGCCGTTTCCGAGATATCTGCCCATATCCCTTTTGAAATTCAGTTTGCCTTCTTCCGCTAAACGGGCGAAATATTCCGCCGTTTGAAGAACTTCAAAATCCAGATTTTCAAATTTCTGCGGGTAAAGTAATTTGAAAGCGCGGTAACACCCGGGGCACGTCGTGATTAAAGTTTTGGAACCGCGGGCATTGATTTCATCGATATTTTTCTGTCCGAGTTTTTCCAAAGGAACGGTGTTGCCCGCGCCGGCCGAAACCGAACCGCAGCAATATTCAACACCGCTCATGACGGAATAATCAACGCCTGCGGCATTCAGCGCCCGGACGGTAGATTTACCGACGACCTTATTCATGCAGGAAGCCGCACATCCGGGAAAATAAACGACATCGCTCTTTCGTCCTTCATTTTTGAATTCGACCGGTTTTTCCCATTCACCGATTTTCTTGTAAATATTATTGCCGGAAAACGGATCCACGAGTCCCTGCTCTTCCGTTGCGCCGCGTATTTTGGTCTTTTTCTCGCGGGAAGCGGAAACCAGTTTTCGGATGCCTAAGTCCTCGGGGCAGGCGACTGTACACACATTGCAGGTATAGCACAGGCGGATATCATATTCAAGCGGGCGGCCTTCTTCGGATTTGCCGCCGGACTCGATGTAACCGGAGAGGGAGGGGATAATATCAACCGTATCATAGCTCGGGCAGACATCAATGCACAAGCCGCACATGCTGCATTTATCGGTATAAAGTTGAATGAGGTCCATAAATAATCCTTTTTGTTTTTGAAAAACTTATATCTATGAGGCAATTTATTATTTCAGCCTCGATCATTTTGCAGAGGACTACCTTCTAAGCAGGCAAACAATTAAAAAGTATTCCGAAATTTTAAGATTTTAACAGAAATAAAAAGGAGACAGAAATGGCAGGAAACACTTTCGGCAATGTATTTCGAATCACAACCTGGGGCGAATCACACGGCTCAGCAGTCGGCGTCGTGATTGACGGCGCGGTTCCGGGAATTGCTGTCACGGCCGAAGATATCCAAAAAGAGCTGGACCGACGGAAACCCGGCCAAAGCAGTGTTTCCACCCCCCGTAAAGAGCCCGACACGGTTGAAATTCTCTCGGGCATTTTTGAAGGCAAAACGACCGGAACGCCGATTTCACTCCTGATTCGAAACGCAGATCAACATTCTTCTTCTTATGATAATTTACGCGACACACCGCGTCCCGGACACGCCGATTTCGGTTACGCCGAAAAATACGGCATTCGTGACCACCGCGGCGGCGGGCGGAGCTCGGGCAGGGAAACGGCCTGCAGAGTTGCGGCGGGCGCGGTTGCCAAAAAGATTCTGTCCGAATTCGGCATTGAGATCGTCTGCCACACCACACAAATCGGCGGCGTTTGCGCCGATCCCGTTGTTTTAAAAGATCTGCCGTTTGAAGGCATCCGAGAAAATATTGAAAAGAACAGTGTCCGATGCGCCGATTTGGCGGCGGCGGCGCGGATGGAAGCCGAAGTTGCGGCGGCGCGGGAGAAAGGAGATTCCCTTGGCGGTTTGGTTGAAGGACTGATCCGCGGGGTTCCTGCGGGACTCGGTGAGCCTGTTTTTGACAAACTGGACGCAGATCTGGCAAAAGCAATTATGAGTATCGGCGCCGCCAAAGGATTTGAAATCGGCAGCGGATTTCAGGCAGCAAACAGCAACGGCGTCGAATTCAACGACGCTTTTGAAATCAGAGACGGAAAAATCAGAACCGTCACAAACAATGCCGGCGGGATCTTAGGCGGCATTTCAACGGGTGAAATGATCCGTTTCAGAGCGGCGATCAAACCGACGCCTTCCGTATCGGTTCCGCAGAAAACGGTAAATACGGCGGAAATGAAAGAAACGGATATTGTAATTCAGGGACGGCATGATCCGGTGATTGCGCCGCGGTTTGTCCCCGTCGGCGAAGCAATGGCGGCGATCGTCATTTTGGATCATTTGATGAGAAACGAGGCTTTACATTTATCAAAAAACAAGTAAAATAAAAACGAGAGGGTGAAAAATGACTCATGGAAATACAGGGATCGGCCCGCACGGGCATGGCGCGGCAATGGTTCCGGCGGAGGGCGGTATTCGGCCGCCGAGAATCTTGGCGTGGGAAACGACCGGCGCCTGCAATTTGAAATGCAAGCACTGCCGCGGCTCATCGACGGAAGATGTATCGGAAGGAGAATTGTCAACGGCGGAAGCAAAAAAGCTGCTTGACGATATCCGCGAAACCGGAACGCCGATTATCATCCTCAGCGGCGGCGAACCGCTGATGAGAGAAGATATATTTGAAATCGCACGTTACGGAACGGATTTGGGA
Organism: uncultured Methanosarcinales archaeon; assembly: GCA_964446755.1. Lineage (GTDB taxonomy): Archaea > Halobacteriota > Methanosarcinia > Methanosarcinales > Methanosarcinaceae > Methanimicrococcus. The sequence goes on along the minus strand of CAYUQC010000009.1, from coordinate 5,778 downwards.
TTCCGGATGACACTTGCAACCAACGGCGTTCCCGTGACCGAAGAAGTCGCCCGTAAAATCAAAGACGCCGGCATTCAGCGCGTCAGCGTCAGCTTGGACGGACGCGAACCGACGCACAATGCGTTTCGGATGATTCCGGGCTGTTTTGCCGACTCCATGAAGGGCATCGAAAATTTGAAAAAAGCGGGTGTCGAGTTTCAAATCAACACCACGATCTCCAAATTCAACCTTCATGAAATTGAAGATGTTCACGCTTTCACGAAAGAAATCGGTGCCGTGGCCCACCACTTTTTCTTTTTGGTCCCGACCGGCCGCGGCGCGGAACTGACGGAATTCGAGATTACGCCGGAAGAATATGAATCAGCGTTAGAGCTGCTTCATGATTTAGCCCGTAAGACCGACCTTCAGATCCGGCCGACCTGCGCGCCGCATTATTTCAGAATTATGCGCCAGCGTGCCAAAAAAGAAGGCATTGAAATCACACCGAAAACACACGGCTTGGACGCCATGACTAAAGGATGTCTCGGCGGTATCTCATTCGGATTTATTTCAAGAAACGGGGATGTCAACCCGTGCGGTTATCTGCCGATTTCGGCGGGAAATGTGCGGCAACAGTCCTTTAAAGAGATTTGGGAAAACGGGAAAGTTTTCAACGATTTGCGCAATTATGACGCCTATAAGGGTAAATGCGGCGCCTGCGACTATAAAACGGTCTGCGGCGGCTGCCGTGCCCGCGCCTACTCCGAGACGGGCGATTATATGGAAGAAGAACCGCTGTGCTCGTATTATCCGGAGGGATACTGAATGGAAAGAAAAACCGTCGATTTGGACGACATTGACCGAAAACTCATCAATTTGATTCAGCTGAACTTTCCGGTTTCTGTTCATCCCTTTGAAGAGATTGCCGCCGAAGTCGGCGCAGCCGAAGACGTTGTGATTGACAAACTCACCCGTCTGAAAAATGAAGGCGTGATTCGCAGGATCGGGCCGATCATCAATACGCGCGGCATCGGCGGAACCAATACGCTGGCTGCCGTGAAAGTGCCGGAAGATCAAATCGATAAAGCGGCGGCCGTCATTAACAAATACGACGAAGTGTCTCACAATTATCTCAGAAACGAAGAATACAATATTTGGTTCACCGTGTCGGCGCCGACGCAGGAACGGCTGAATCAGATTTTATCGGAGATTCAAACGGAACTGGATTGTCCGCTCTTGGATCTGCCGACGATTAAACAATTCAAAATACAGGTGAACTTCCATGTCTGAACAAAAACCTGTCCGGAAATCCGAACTGAACGAAACGGATGAGAAACTCATCCGGCAGCTCCAGGACGGGATTGAATTCACCCGTTCGCCGTTTAAAAAAGCGGCTGCCGAGCTCGGCATTTCCGAAGAAGAAGTTGTCAGCCGTTTGAAAAAACTGACGGATGAGAAAAAAATCCGCCGCTTCGGCGCGTCCATCGGTCATATCGCGCTCGGTTTTACGGCAAACGGCATGGGTGTTTGGGATATTCCCGAAGACAAAATCGAAGAAATCGGACAAAAAATGGCGTCATTCCATGAAGTCAGCCATTGTTACCAACGCCCGAGATCGGAAGAATGGCCTTATAATATGTATACAATGATTCACGGGCGGACGCCGGAAGAATGTCTGGCGGTCGCCGAAAAAATTTCAATTGCCGTCGGAATTCCCGAATATAAACTCGTTTTCAGCGAAAGGGAATTGAAGAAAAAAGGTGTCCGGATTTAAAGGAGAAATGAGAATGTCACAGCCGCCGCAAGATGAAACAAACCCGTATCTGCCTTTAATGATTGATTTTACGGACAAGATTGTCGTTATTTTCGGCGGCGGCGCAGTCGGTGAGCGCAAAGTGAAGCGTTTTGCCGATAAGGCGCTTGTCACGGTTGTCAGTTCAAGTTTGACGCCCGATCTTCAGGAAATGGAAAAAGAAGATTCGATTCTCTTTATTGAAAAGGACTTAGCCGAATTGACCGACGGTGAAATTTTCGACTGCATGTCAGACGCTTTTTTGGCAGTCGCCGCGACATCGGACACGGCCGTCAACCGTCGGATCGTATCCATGGCCAAAACCGCCGGCGTTTTGGTGAATGATACGGAAAAAGCTGATGAGGTCATCATTCCTTCGTTTATTGAACGCGGCGGGCTTCAAATCGCGATTTCATCCGGCGGCGAAAGTCCGGCAGTGACGAAGTATGCCCGCATGAAAATCGAAGAAGCGATTGATGATGATTTGGAATTGATGATCGGCCTTCAAAATGAAATGCGCGAATATTTAAAAACAGCTGTTTCCGAGCAGAAAACGCGGCAGGAAATTTTGTGGAGCATTATGAATGATGAAGAGATTTGGAAACTGCTGCCGGCGGATTTCGAAAAAGCGAAAGAGAAAGCCATGAATAAAATTTGAAAGGGTCAACTTTATTCAATTCTTCAGCGGGAAACATTCATATTTGAGTTGAATTAATTAGTATTACTTTTGACTTCAATTAATCATACGATTTTTCAGGTTGCATCATGAACGAAATCTCAAGCATGGTTATCTCTCACAAGAAAGCGACAGTCGCCGAAATGGAATGTGCGTGGCCGCTGACAACCGAGGAGATGCTCGAAAAGCTCTACGCGAGTGATCTCGTTTACGAATGCGTTATTTTAAAAACATGCAACCGTGCCGAGATTTATGTCGTTTCCGAGAAAGGAAGCAGCGTTTTGTTCAATTTTTCAAAAGCCATCGGTGTCGAAACCCGGATTGTTGATTTCCACGACCATGAAGAGTCATTGGACCATCTACTCCGGCTCTCCTGCGGTTTGGAATCCATGATCATGGGTGAAGACCAGATTCTCGGTCAAATCCGCGACGCTTATAACCTGGCGGTCAAAAAGAAAACCATCGGCCGCGTATTGGATACGGCGTTTACAAAAGCCATTCAGGTCGGCAAACGCGCCCGCACGGAAACGCGGATCAATGAAGGATCCGTTTCCATCGGATCGGCTGCAGTCGAGCTGGCGGAAGATACACTCGGCGGACTGGACGGCAAAACCATTATGGTTGTCGGTGTCGGTGAAATCGGTGTTTTGGTTGCCCGCGCGCTGGCGGATAAGAATCTGGAAGGCATCTACATTTCCAACCGCACGCACAAAAAAGCGCAGGAACTGGCATATGAACTCGGCGGAGAAGCGATTCTGTTTGACGACGTGACCAAATATTTGGAAAATGCCGATGTGGTTATCAGCGCAACCGGCGCGCCGCATTATGTGGTGACGAAAAAAACCGTTGAAGAAGCCCTGCCGAAGAGAAGCGGCAAACCGCTCTTTATGGTTGATATCGCCAATCCGAGAGATATTGAAGAATCCGTCAATGATTTGGACGGCGTCACTTTGTGCAACATTGATAATCTGCGCGTCATCAGTGAAAAAACATTGAAAATGCGCAATGAAGAAGCCAAAAAAGTCATAGAAATCATCAACGAAGAACTGGATTTGCTCGCCAAACAGTACAAGAGGCAGAAAGCGGACGACATTATCGCCGCCTTATACAGAAGCGTCTACGACATCCGCGAAGAAGAGAAGCAAAAAGCCGTCAATAAATTCCGTGTGAAACATACCATCGGCGATTTTGAAGAGAAGATTCTGGAAAATTTAACGCACACCATCGCGAATCAGATTTTGGCCGAACCGACAAAAATCCTCCGGAATGCGGCGGAATCAGACGATGATGAGTTATTGGAAGCGGTTGCACGCGTGTTCAATATTGAGCGTCAAGCCGAAGAGTAAGCGGATTCTTTTTTAAGGAAAATAAAGAAGCGGTCAGAGACATCTGTAAAAATAAAGGGCGTTAAATATTTATTTTCATTAAAATGATGAAAAAGAATAAATAGTAAATATGAAAGTCTAAAAACAAGGATTGTATTGGCAACGATACAGATGAATTTCAGAGGCATAATATGGAGAAAATGAAAGATATTCTCGGAGAACCGATGGATTTAGTCATTGTTTCACTCAATGAAGACGAAGATTACGGCATTTGTGTGATATCGGTTCGTGATGATGATCCCATTTATCAAATTAAAATGTTCCAAAATCCTTTGGATTTGGACGATAAAAGCCTGACAAAGGCATTGGAAGAACTTGAAGATTATTCAAAAGTCTTCACAGAAGAATCCAATGATATCTACGAAATTTTAAATGTTCACCGCGACTTCTGGCTCCAGCCTGAAATCACATCCGATGAATGTGATAAACTTCCTGTTGCGATTGTTTCAAGCTGGTCCGAGCTTGAAGAAAACATCCGCAAAGGAAAATTGAAGGGTTTATTCAATTATTTTGCATTGGATGACAAATAATTGCATTATTCATTTTGCCGATGTCAAAATCCGGCAAACCCATTTTATTCTTTATAATATCCTGTTTTGAACATTTGATACCATCCGTCCAGTTCATCTTTTGGCATTATATTCAAATATTCAAAAACCGCTTTTGCAAATTCAATGGCAGACGTTCCGTTCGCTGTAATGAATCCGTTTGCTGATACGACTTGTTTCTCAATAAAATGAGGAGTTCCTTTATAGTTCGGCGCCGCCGTTTCCAAATAAGCCGACGAATTGCCGGTATGTTCAATGCAATCCAAATACCCCTGATTTGCTAAAAAAGTGCAGGCATCACAGATCGACGCAATCGGGATTCCTCTTTCAATGCACAAATCCGTCACCGCTTTGATACCGTCGTTTAACCCTTCGCGCCACGAATCGCCGCCGATTATTATAAGCATGCTGAAATCAGCCGGCAGTTCATTAACGGAATAGTCAGGAAGAACGGTGAACCCGCCCATTGATTTGACCGGATTTTTATTGAGAGCCAGTGTTTTAACGGCAAATCCCGTATCGGGCTTATTGAGTACCGAGCAGACATAAGCACTTTCCCAATCAGCATAATTCTCGGAAATAAAAACAAGGATTTCTTTTTTCATACACTACTCTTTTGTTCTGCTTATATATAATTTCAGAAGGTACGAAGCTGTTTTATGTAAACTCCTCTTAAGTTTGACACTGTCTGAGGAGTTATTTCACATTTCAAATACAACGCATTTTAGACGCACTTCACGGGAAAATACGCTTCCCGTCTTACGGAATATGGAAAGACGATTTAAATCTCAAAGATGAAAAAATATCCGGCTTCAGCATGCAAGTCTTTATACAAACGCATTTTTGAATAATATCACATCCAAAAATGAAAATGTGCCTTTTGATCTGCTTGATGTTTGTGACAAAGCCGGAAATGAATTAAATTTACAGGGAAAACGTTCGATGTTGCATGTTCTCAACCATTTGTAAAAATAAATGAAAAACCCCTGATTTCCGGGAATTTGTTTTTGATTATTTCCGAAGTGTTCAACTCTTTTCAACCCGTTTTCATTATTTAAATCCGAAAGTTATTTTACAGTCGTACAACTTAATTCATTCACGCATCAAGATTCAGAAGAATAAAAGTTACAGGAGAAAAGAATCATGTTTCCGCAGACCCGAATGAGACGTTTAAGATACGGAAAATTAAAAGACATGGTCAGAGAAAATACATTGACAGTCAATGATTTAATCTATCCGTTTTTCGTGGATGAAACGACGGATCAAAAAATCGATGTCATGTCCATGCCGGGCGTTTCACGCTGGCCGCCCGCGCAGGCTGTTGACGCCGCCCGCGAAGCGTACGATTTGGGGATTCCCGCGGTTTTGATTTTCGGGATTCCGAAGACGAAAGATGCG
>CAYUQC010000008.1:10679-45811 GCA_964446755.1 uncultured Methanosarcinales archaeon | reverse complement strand
CAATAATAATATATTTCCATTTCATAAAAATCACCGTCAATCATTTTTTAAAAACTGATAGATCTTATCAATTAATATAATAATGGTATAATATATAAACTTTAAACATACTTCTTCTTAAACAGCGGTAACACTGCCGTATTCATCACAATAATGTTTTATCCGAGAAGAAGAATTGAAGTATAAAACCGAGCGTGAAAATATGGCTGTCAGAAAAATCGCATCCGATACACTTGATTTTATATTAGAATCATGCAAAGCTTCCCATCCGCACGAATTTGGCGCGCTTTTGGAAGCGGACGGAGACACCGTCATCAATGTTATTTATCTTCCGGGAACCGATTCAACAAGCCGGAGCGTGAGTTTAAAAACCTGGATGATGCCGAATATGCCGCACGCCGGCTCCGTTCACAGTCATCCGAGCGGTGCTGTCAGGCCGTCCGAGCAGGATTTGATTTTTTTCCGGACGAATGAAGTGAATATTATTGTCGGCGAGCCGTACGCGCGTGACTCCTGGAAAGCGTTCGATAGAAACGGCAACCTTACGACGCTTGAAGTTGTTGATTATGAATTTGACGACCGGATCGACGACGCGGATTTTGATTCCGAACTCGACTGAAGTTTAGGAAAAGAATAAATAAAATCCGTCGGGAATGTTTTAATAAAAATGATTCTTCATTCAAGATTGAACAGAAATGATTGATTTATCCGTGATTCCGACATCCAGCGGCTGTTACATTTACCGCGACAAAGAGGATGAAATTATTTACATCGGTAAGGCGAAAAATCTTAAAAAACGTGTTTCCAGTTATTTTCAAAAACGGGACCTTGATCCGAAAACGCGCCTGTTGGTCAGGCATATTGATTCCGTTGATTTTATTGTCACCGCCAATGAAGTTGAAGCGCTGATCCTGGAAAACACGCTGATTAAAAAGCACAATCCGAAATACAATATCGATCTCAAAGATTCTAAGAGCTACGCGTTTATTCACATCAGCGGTGACGAGTTTCCGCGTATCGGCATTCTCAGGCGTGCGACAACACAGGGCAAACTCTACGGGCCGTTCGTTTCCGCGCATGACCGTGATGAAATCTTGGATGTTGTGAAGCGGACGTTTAAACTCCGCTCGTGCCGGAACATGCCCAAGCGGCCCTGCCTGCGTTATCACATCGGCAACTGCATGGCGCCGTGTACCGGAAACGTGCCGAAAGAAGACTATAAAAAAGCGATTGATAAAGCTGATTTCGTTCTGCGCGGCAATTCCGCAGAACTGGCCGACAAACTCCGGACGGAAATGGAAGAATTCGCGAAAAAACAGGAGTTTGAAATCGCCAAAGATCTCCGCGACCAAATATATGCGCTGGAGTATTTGAATAACCGCCAGCATGTTGCCCGCCAGATCAATCATGACGAGGATGTCGTCAACTACATTATCCGCGACGATAAAATTTACATCATGGTTTTCAATGTGGTGAAAGGATCGCTGGTCGGCAAGGAAGAATTTTCTTTCCGGTACCATCAGAATTTCCTGGAAGAGTTTTTGGTCCGTTATTATTCGGGACATGAAACGCCGTCGGAAATTATTCTGCCGGACGCTTCGGAAATTCAGGAAGAAGAAGCCTACACTTCCGCCGATGAAGCTGTTCGGGAAAAACCGGCGGCAAAAGGCGAAGGCGAAAGTGAAAACATCAGCCGGTCTTTGATTGATTTCCTGTCTCAGCGCCACGGCAAAGCCGTCAAAATTACGATTCCCAAACGCGGCGATAAGAAAGATTTGCTGCTGTTGGCTGAAAAGAACATTGAGATCGCATTCTTCAGTGCAACGTCGAAAGTGGACGAGCTCGGCAAACGCCTCATGCTCCCCGATCCGCCGCGCGTCATTGAATGTTTCGATATTTCCCATCTGTCGGGAACGCACACGGTTGCTTCCATGGTTCAGTTCCGTGACGGCAAAGCGGACAAATCCAATTACAGACGCTTTAAAATCAAAACCGTTGAAGGAATTAACGATTTTGCGTCCATTGCGGAAGTCGTCAGCCGCCGTTATACGCGTTTACTGGAGGAAGGAAAACCGCTGCCTGATTTGATTGTTATTGACGGCGGCAAAGGCCAGCTTTCATATGCCGTTGATGTGCTCAAAAAGCTCGGCGTGAAAACGCCTGTGATTTCTCTTGCCGAGCGCGAAGAAGAAATTTTTGTTCCGGGCATGTCTGACCCGCTTCCGATTAAAAAGAATGAAAAGGCATCACTTTATTTGCAGGAAATCCGCGATGAAGCGCACCGGTTTGCGATCACGTTCAACCGCCAGCTGAGAGAAAAGGCGCTGAAGGATTGATTTGATTCTTTTTTGTGCGGTTGTTCAATCGTATTTTAAATTATATCATCTTAAATATATATACATTGGAGAATATTATCTGCCTGTATGCAAAGATGCCTGATTCCGGACAAAGAATATGATGACCTTCATTACCGTGAGGACATTCTCGGTGACAGTTTTCAACAGCGGACGCTTGAACTTGAGGACGATTACGACGGCGAAGCGGTTGCGACACTTGTCCGGCGGATCGCGGACTGTTATTCGGACGAAAATCTGGACCCGTCCGTTCAGAAAGCGGTTCTTTATGTTCACGGTTTCAATGATTATTTTTTCCAAAAGGAAGCCGCCTTTGAATTCAACGAAAAAGGCTTCAATTTTTATGCGCTTGATCTCCGCCGATGCGGGCGTTCTTACCGGCCGCATCAAAAATTCAATGACATTCGGGATCTTCGGGCGTACCACGAAGAAATACTGGAAGCTCTGAAAATCATTTCTCTGGAGGGCAACGAGACAGTCGTTTTATTCGGCCATTCCATGGGCGGCCTGATTCTCACGCTTTTTGCAAAGGATTACACGAAGGATGACCTTTTCGACGGTTTGATCCTGAACAGTCCGTTTTACAATTTCAACACAGTGCTGACACGCAAAACGTTGATTTCTCTGGCGTCCACCACCGGCCGCTTTTTCCCCGATATGGAAGTTAAGGCCGTTTTTTCCGAGGAATACGGCAAAAGCATTTACATCAGTCATCTCGGTGAATGGGATTTTAATTTGGAATGGAAATCCATTGCCGCGCCGAAAGTGAGTTTGGGTTGGGTCCGCGCCATTTATATGGGACAAAAAGAGCTTCAGGAGACATATCCTCACATAGACCCGCCGATTTTGATTATGTGTTCCGAAGAATCCCTGATGGATTTTACGGAAAAGGATAAAATCCGGTCAACAGATCTTGTTTTGAATGTTCACGATATTTCAACGGTTTCCCGGCGCATCCGGGGAGAAGTTGACCTCGTTCCGATCAAAGGCGGCATTCATGATCTGCTTCTGTCCAAAGAGCCGGTCCGTAAAAAAGTCTATGCCACCGTTTTCGGATGGCTTTTGAAAAATGATTTCATGTGATTCTGTCCTCTTTGAAATCGGTTTCAAAATTTTATTCCGGAGTTCCCGCTTCTTAAATTTCTTTTTATTCCCGTTCAAAATGACACAAAAGCTAAATACCGCCGCCGAATACTCGGGTAAAAAGAAATATAGCTTAACGGCTAACTTATATTATTGATTTATCGCAAACCGATTCGACGGTTTGGTTTTATTTTTAAAATCAGGTTTGATCTTCATGAATCTTGTCCGAAAATGCCGTAAATGCGGAAACTGGATTTACATCATCGACAAAGAGGTCGGCGATTTAATCAAATGCGGGCGCTGCGGGGAAGATCATCATTTGTCAAAGACATTGTCGGAGAAAATCGTTTTGACAAGAATTTAAAGGCATGATATTATTTCCGATGTTTTCGTTAATCCTCTTTCAATTTTTCTCAAATAAAACCTTTTTATAACCCAAGTAATGTTTACATTCCTATTTCAAAAACAATAAACATTTTTCAATATTTAGAAACAGGAGATTTATTTTTATGACCGGCTCTGAAATTCCGAAAGAATACAATGCCGCCGAAATCGAAATTAAATGGATGAATGAATGGGATTTATCCATGTATCATTTTGACTGGGCCGACAACACAAGACCGCAGTATATTATCGATACGCCGCCGCCGTACCCGACCGGTAATTTCCACATCGGCAACTCACTCAACTGGTGCTACATCGACTTCGTCGCCCGCTACAAGCGCATGCGCGGATTCAATGTCATGTTCCCGCAGGGCTGGGACTGCCACGGTTTGCCGACGGAAGTGAAAGTCGAAGAAACGCACCACATCACAAAGAATCAGGTACCGCGCGCCGAGTTCAGAAAGATGTGCGAGGATCTGACGCACGGCAACATCATCAAAATGCGGGACACGATGAAGCGCCTCGGTTTTTCCAACGACTGGAGCAACGAATTCATCACGATGGAGCCGTCCTATTATGTCAAAACGCAGCGCTCTTTTTTGAAAATGCACGAAAAGAATTACGTGTATCACGAAGAGCATCCGGTCAACTGGTGCCCGCGCTGTGAAACAGCCATCGCGCTTGCCGAAGTCGAGTACCGTGAAAATGTCACCAAACTCAATTTCCTTCATTTCTCCCTGGCGGAAGACGAAAATGAAAAAGTTCATATTGCGACCAGCCGTCCCGAACTTCTCTGCGCCTGCGCGGCCGTCGCCGTGAATCCGGATGATGCCCGCTACGGTAAATTTGTCGGCAAAGAACTTGTCGTTCCGATTTTCGGCCAGAAAGTGCCGGTGATTCCCGATGCGGATGTGGACGCCGAATTCGGTACCGGCGCCGTTATGATCTGTACGTTCGGTGACAAGCAGGACATCCGCTGGACAAAAACGCACAATCTTAAGATTACAAAAGCCATCGACAGAAACGGCAAGATGACCGCCGCCGCCGGTAAATATGAAGGCATGAGCATTCCCGAATGCAAAGCCAACATCATTGAAGACCTGCGCTGTGACGGTTTCCTTTACGAGCAGCAGGACCTTGACCAGAATGTCGGTCTCTGCTGGCGCTGCAAAACGCCCATTGAAATCCTTTCCGAAATGCAGTGGTTCGTCAAAGTCAAACCCGAAGAAATTCTCGCCGGCGCCGACCAAATTGAATGGATTCCCGAATACATGAAAGTCCGTCTTGAAAACTGGACCAATACGATGGAATGGGACTGGTGCATTTCCCGGCAGCGCATTTTCGCGACACCGATTCCGGTCTGGTACTGCAACAAGTGTAACGAAATCGTCATTGCCGACGACTCCTGGCTTCCCATTGATCCGACACAGGAAAAACCGCCCGTCTCCTGCCCGAAGTGCGGTGCCGATGACTTCCGCGGCGAAACCGATGTCTTTGACACATGGATGGACTCCTCTCTCACCGCGCTTCATGTGAGCGGGTGGGACAGCGATCATGAACTCCGCCTGCCGACGCAACTTCGTCCGCAGGGGCACGACATTATCAGAACGTGGGCGTTCTACACCATCCTCCGCGCCGAAGCGATTGAAAACAAAATCCCGTGGGAAACCATCATGATTAACGGCATGGTCCTCGGTCCGGACGGCCATAAGATGAGCAAGTCCCTCGGAAATATTATCTCTCCCGAAGACGTTCTTGTCGAACACAGCGCCGACGCTTTCCGCCAATGGGGCGCCCTCGGCGGCAGTGTGGGATCTGATGTTATGTTCCGCTGGAACGATGTCGTTTCCGCATCCAGGCTGATTCAGAAATTATGGAATATTTACCGCTTCTCCATGTCCAATATGGACGGATTCGGCGCCAAAGAAGCCGCTTCCTTTGATGTTTCCCATCTGAAGCAAATCGATTACTGGCTTCTCTCCAAACTCAACGGTTTGATCGATGACGTCACCGGCGCGATGGAAGTTTACAAGTTTGACGACGCGTTTAAAACGATCCGCGTTTTCGCCTGGGATGTTTTGGCCGACAACTACATTGAGCTTGTCAAAGGCCGTTTGTACGGCGATGACATCAGCGGCAAAAACGCCGCCCGTTTCACGCTCTTTACGGCTGTTTCAACATTGACCAAATTGCTGGCACCGTTTACGCCGTTCCTGGCCGAGGAAATGTATTCACGAATCGGGGAAGGCAGCGTTCATCAGCAGAGCTGGCCGACGAAGATTGACGGCATTCCGTCGGACGCGGAAGAGAAAGGCGAACTCATCAAAGGCATTACAAGCGCGATCCGCTGCTACAAATCCGATAACAAAATGGCGCTCAATGCGCCGCTCAAAAAGATTGAAATCTACAACGCGGTCGTTGACGCCGCCGATATTTCAAATACAGTGACATCCCCGGCCGACCTCATCGAAGGAACGCCAGAATTTGAATCCGTTCCGGTTGAAGTAAAACCCAACATGGGTTTGCTGGGCCCGATGTTCAGAGACAAAGCCGGTGCTGTCATCGGTGCGCTCAAAGCATTACCCCCGAAGGAAGCCGAAGAAATGAAAACTGCCGGTAAAGTCGTTGTGACGGCCGGCGGGGAACAGATTGAACTCGGCGCCGATTCGATTGAGATTAAAAAAGAAATGGTTTCCGCGGGCCGTGAGATCGATATTCTTCATGTCGGCGAAGCTGTTGTCGTGATTGTGAAATAACACAATCACTTCTTTTCTTTTATTGTCATTTTTTTCATTTATTTGTCATTCATTTTACACAATTTCGTTCGGTTTTTTGGGTTATCTATAAATATATGCCTGATAAAGTTGGATTCGTTTTTCATGATTATTCATTGACGAGAGGTCCGTCATGTCCAAAGTTACAAAAGTTTTGATATTACTCAACGATATGGTGTATGAAAGCACAGCACCGCAGCATGCTTTACGGTTTGCGCGCTGCTACAGGAAAAGAGGATTGGATACAACCATTCTGATTTGGGGGCCGATGGGGGCTGTTCTGACGAAAAAGAACAAAGTCGGCACTCAGAATTATGATGCGAAAATTCAGGAATGTTTGGATCTGGGCGTTAAAATCAAATGCTGCGAATTGGCGGCTTCCATCATCGGCATGACGCCGGATGAAATGATTCCGGGAACGGAAATCATCACGACCAAAGAATTAACAAACACATTAATCGAATACACGGAAGAAGGCCAGTTGGTCATGTATGTTTGATTTTTCAAACATTTATTTTATTTTTAAAACGATTTGCAGACCGCAACAGTCAAAAACCATCATCTTTTAATTCATTTTATTCAAACCGTTTCAGGAGATTGATATTCATGTCCACAACAGAAAAATTGACGGCCGATGAGAAAGCGCTTCTTGAAAAGATGCTTTCCGGTGAAATTTCGCTTCGCAAAATCGAGGACTATGCAGACAAAGACGGCTCAGCCAAACTCCGCCGCGCTTATTTGGAAGCAAAAGAAAACGTTTCTTTGGATCATGTTTCAACTTATACTTTTGACACGGAAGCGGTTGCCAAAAAGAACATCGAAAACTTTATCGGTGCCGTTCAGATCCCGCTCGGCGTTGCCGGTGAAATCAAAATCGACGGCGATTACGCGAAAGGAAAATATTATCTGCCGCTTGCAACAACGGAAGGCGCATTGGTTGCCAGTGTGAACCGCGGCTGCTCCATTATTACAAAATCGGGCGGCACAACCGTCCGCGTGTTTAAAAATATGATGACACGCGCCCCCGTCTTTAAATTCGGCAGTTTAGAAGAAACGAAGGATTTTTATGACTGGCTCATGCTTCCCGAAACATTCGATAAAATGAAAAAGGCTGCGGACGCAACCACCCGCTTCGGCGAACTCCTGGAAGCCCAGCCGTTTGTCAGCGGGAATAATGTTCATCTCCGCCTCGGTTTTGATACCAAGGATGCCATGGGCATGAACATGATTACCATTGCATCCGAAGCGATTACAAAACTCATCGCTGACGAAAAGGGGGTGCCGTGTGTTTCTCTTTCCGGAAACATGTGCACCGACAAAAAACCGACGGCAATCAACGCGATTCTCGGCCGCGGCAAGACCGTTATTGCTGAAGCCCGCCTGTCGGCTTCATTTATTGAGGAAACACTCAAATGCACGGCCGAATCCATGTTTGATGTCAATTACCGTAAGAATTTTATCGGCTCGATGCGTGCGGGATCGCTCGGTTTCAACGCGCATGCCGCCAACATCGTCGCAGCCGTTTTTCTGGCCTGCGGACAGGACCCGGCACATGTCGTCGAAGGCAGTCTCTGCATTACCGAAATGGATCTGGCCGACAACGGTGATCTTGTTTGTTCCGTGACGATGCCTGCCGTTGAAGTCGGCACCGTCGGCGGCGGCACATCCATAGCAACGCAGCAGGAATGCCTGAAGCTGCTCGGCGTCGCCGGTGCGGGTGCTGTGCCCGGTGAAAACGCGCTTGCTTTATCAGAGATTGTCGCGGCGGCTGTTTTAGCCGGTGAAGTGTCTCTCGTTGCAGCGCAGGCAGCCGGTCATCTGGCGCGCGCGCATGCGCAGTTGGGCAGATAATTTCTCCCCAACATCTTTCACTTTTCTTCAAACATTTTTCGATTTTTTCTTGTTTTATTATTTTTGGACTCTTTCTGTATCTCTTCGGTGTTACTTTCGTATTCTATTTTTCACACTCTTCTGGGGAAATATTATATATGACGGATTTTGTTTAATAATTCGTAACACTTTTGAATTAAATGTTAACAAAATTATGAAAAATAGGTATAATTTTTCACACTCCTATTTTTTGGTGTGTCCTTATGATAAAAAAAGAATACAATTTGACAGGGTTGGGCTGCGCCAACTGTGCGGCAAAAATTGAAGACGCCGTCGGCAAACTGGACGGTGTTTCGGAAGCGTCGGTCAGCTTTGCAACCGCAACGCTTGTTATTGAAATTCAGGACGGTTACGGCGGTGATATCCGGCCGAAAATCGAAAAGATCGTTCATTCGATAGAATCGGATGTTGTGGTCACGGAAAAAGTCAAAAGGCCTGTTCTTTCCGTTTCGCGGGAATATTTTTTGAAAGGATTGGGCTGTTCCAACTGTGCCGGTAAAATCGAAACCGCTGTCTCTCAACGGAGTGATGTTGAAGAAGCATCGGTCAATTTCGCCACGGCAACACTGACGGTTCGCCTGAAGGACGGTTACGGCGGGGACATCAAACCCGAAATCGAAAAAATTGTTCATTCCATCGAGTCTCACGTTGAAGTGGTGGAAAAAGACAGACGTTCGTCATTTGTTTCAAATTCCGTTTCTTCCTGTGACGACGGGTGCAGTGTAAATTCACCCGTCGGAAACGGTACGAATCCGTCCGGCTCAAAGAAAAGCCGTTTTTCTTTCTTTCAATATCTGGATAAGAAAAGAGCGATACGGATCTTTGCCGGTATTTTGGTTTACATAATCGGGATTCTGATTCATGTTTCTCACGGAACGGAGATTCCGTTTTTTTCGGGCCCAGAAATTGTGCATTTGGCGCCTGTTGAATACATCGTTTTTATCATCGCTTACCTGATCATCGGCGGCGACGTTATTTACAAAGCGGTTCGGGGAATCGTCCGCCGTGAGTTTTTCGATGAAAATTTCCTGATGACGATTGCGACGCTCGGCGCATTTGCACTGGGAGAGTTTACCGAGGCCGTTGCCGTGATGCTCTTTTATCAGGTCGGGGAACTTTTCCAGGAAGCTGCCGTCAATCGTTCACGCCGGTCCATCTATGATATGATGGATATCCGTCCCGATTACGCGCATAAAGTCAATGCTGCCGGCGGATATGAAACGATCTCTCCTTATGATATTGCCGTCGGCGACAGTATTCTCATTAAACCCGGCGAAAAAGTCCCGTTGGACGGCATTATTTTGTCGGGCAGTTCCTTCATGGACACGTCAGCGCTGACGGGTGAATCCGTGCCGCGAACCGTTCGCGAAGGGGACGCCGTCCTGTCGGGAAGCATCAACAAAAGCGGAACTCTGACGGTTCGTGTTGAGAAATCCTTTGAACAGTCAACCGCCTCCAAAATTTTGGATCTGGTTGAAAATGCGGCTTCCAAAAAGGCGCCGACGGAGAAATTCATCACGCGTTTTTCCAAGTATTATACGCCGATGGTGACATTAGCGGCGGTTCTGATTGCCGTGATCCCGCCGCTTGTTCTGCCCGGCGCCACGTTCGATGAATGGATTTACCGCGGTTTGGTGTTCCTTGTTATCTCATGCCCCTGTGCGCTGGTAATCTCCGTGCCGCTCAGTTATTTCGGCGGCATCGGCGCTGCGTCCAAGAAAGGCGTTCTCGTCAAAGGCGGCAATTATCTGGAAGGTCTGACACAGGTAAAAACGGTGGTTTTCGACAAAACCGGAACGCTTTCAAAAGGCGTCTTTGATGTTGTCCGCATTGATCTTCCGCAAAACGCGGTTTATTCCGAAAAGGAAATTCTGAAACTCAGCGCTACCGCAGAATCTTTCTCCAATCATCCGATTGCACTTTCCATCGTCCGCGCTGCCGAAGAAGATGAAAATGTCGGCTTTGACGTTTCATCCCAAGTTTCCGAACATACGGAGTATGCCGGTCTCGGCATTAAAGCCGTTTGCAGCGGAAAAACAATTCTTGTCGGTAATATGAAGTTAATGGCGCAGGAAAATATCACTGTTCCCGATTTACCCTCTGCCGCTTCGTCAGCGGAAACGGAAACGCATATTTATGTCGCTGCTGGCGGTGTGTTTGCCGGACGAATCGCGATTTCGGATGTCGTTAAACCCGACAGCAAAGAAGCGCTTGCCCGCCTGAAACGGCTCGGTGTCGAGAAGGCGGTCATGGTGACGGGAGATACCGATAAAGTCGGCCGCGCTTTTGCCGCCGATCTCGGATTGGATACCGTTTACACGGAAAGGCTTCCGCATCAAAAGGTGGAGGCGCTCGAAGAAGTTGAAGCCCGAGCCCGGTCCGTAAATCCGAAAGCAAAAGTGGCGTTTGTCGGCGACGGCATCAACGACGCGCCTGCGCTCACGCGCGCAGACATCGGTATTGCCGTCGGCGGTGTCGGGTCGGACGCGGCGGTTGAAGCGGCGGATGTTGTTCTCATGACCGGTGATCCGGGACAGCTGGCAGATGCTTTTGATATCGCAAAAAAGACAAAAAAGATTGTTTATCAAAATATCATTTTCGCGCTCGGTATCAAAGTCATTTTCATGGTACTCGGCGTTTTCGGTATCGCTTCCATGTGGGAGGCAGTTTTTGCCGATGTCGGCGTGACATTGATTGCGGTTTTGAATTCAATGAGACTTTTGAGGCTGAAATAAATCTCAAGTCTCATTTTTCAAAATTATAAATTCTGACGATGTTGTGATTCCTGACCACGAAAGAAGCTTCCCTGTCGTTCACCTTTATCGTATAATTTCCGTTTTCCAAATTGTTGACGGACATTATTTCAAATTCCTGCGTTGAAAAAACACCGATAAATGTCATCAGCTCTTTGTAATCCAACTTTTTTTCGTCAATCGCAACTTTGTATGTGTTATTCTCATCAAACGCATCGGAATGTGTTGCGTTTTCAACATCGATCGTAAAGACCTGTTCGTCTCCCGTTAAGAACACAACGACGGCTTTGACGGTCTCTTCATCCTGCACGATTCGGATGGCTTCCACACGCGCGGGCGCAAAATTGTACAAGTCGCCGTTCTCGAAAATAAACTTCCCGATTTCTTTGTCATTCTCTTCCAAAGAAACAAAATACATTCCCTGATCTTCAAAAAGGTCTTTTTTGCCGAGATTGACTTCCGTTGCTTCATAATAACGGTAGCATGATTCATAATCTTCATACTTTAGGGCCGGAAGATTGATTTGGACCGTGTTGCCTGATATTTTAAACGTAGCGTTTCCGTCATCGATGTCATAATTATCGTAAATCCAATAAACGACACTGCAGATGATTTCTTCGTCTTCATTCAGTCGGCAGGAAATTCCGGCATTGACATAAGGTTTTGAACATTTCATCAACTCATCGTCTGCACTTTCAGAAAACGCTTTCTCTATGCAGCCGCCGGAACTTAAAACAGTGATTAAAAGAAGCAGCAGCACCCCAAATATTAATTTACCCTTTACGCTCACGAAGTAATATATGCAGATGTTATAAAAATAGCTTTCTAAGTTAAAAGAGAGTTTTGATAAAAGTTCCGAACAGTTTCACCATTTTTAAAGACTGTTTGGACAGCATAAGTTTTTGGATTAAAACCGACGGATGGTCCATATCCCCGTATTCCGTAATCAAATCTAAAATTTCAGGATCATTCAGTTCGTCAAAAATCCGGTTCATTTCCTCATCCGTCAGTTTCATTCTGTAATCGTGAACACGCATGCCGATATCCAGTTCCCGCCCGATTTCCTTTTTCCACCGTTTTTCATATTCGGCCATTTTCCTTTCCGAAAAATCATTTTCCGAAATCGCTTCTGCCGCAACTTTTGCAGCTATTTTGGCGGCTACCGCGCCTGTGTAAACTCCGCCGCCCGAAATCGGTTTGCATTGTCCGGCCGCATCACCGACAACCATCAAACCGGAAGCATATGTTTTTTTCATCGGTCCGATCGGAATGCCGCCGGCAACAAAGTCCGTAAATCCGGGTTTTATTTTTTCTTCAATGACAGGGTTTAAAAGAAGACGGTCAAGTTGATCCCCTGCCGAAACATTTCGGGCGCCTTTCGGATCAACCGCAAGCCCGATTCTTGAAACCGATCCGGAAGCCGGAATCGACCATGCAAAAAACCCCGGTGCTTCGGATCCGACGAACATTTCCACATAATCCGTCTCGTCCGAGATGTAATTTGCTTCAATTTGAATCCCCGGAAGAATTTTTTCACAAGGAGAAAGGCCGGCAAGTTTTGCAGTGCGGCTTCGGACACCATCCGCCGCAATAACGATTTTCGCATAAAGCGTTTTCTTCTCACCGTTGTGAAGAATTTCCAACGCTTTACAATGCATGTCTCCCGAATCCCCTGCAAAAACAACGCCGTTTAGTCCGACGGCCTGTGCTTTCATTAAATATTCCGCGCCTGCGTTTGCCGCCTTTCCGGCCAGCCGCCGGTCAAACATCTTTCGGGAAACAACATACGCTTTCGTTTCTTTTCCGACGATTTTGAGCTGTTTTCCGGACGGCGGATAAACTTTTGCGCCTCTGACGGCATTTAATACAAAAGAAGCGTCCGGTTCCATATCCGTTTCCCGAAGAGCGGCAACGCTGAGAAGGCCGGCGCATTGAACGGGTGAACCGATGCTTGTATTTTCTTCTATGACCAAAACACGGTTGATGCCGTTTAATTTTGCATATCGGGCCGCCGTTGATCCGGCCGGGCCGCCGCCGACCACAATCACATCATAAATTTTATTTTCGGGAATCAAGAACGTGCCTCGCTTATTTCGGCTGTTTCTGTTCCGGCAGGTACGGCAGCGGCATGGTATTGACCAAAAGAGAGCTGTTGACATATTTGGCGCGTTCCAGCAACAGTTCTTTGCCGATCTGCGTCAGCGCAATCAGCGGAACGGATGTGCCGACCTGAAGCAGCGGCTTGACTTCTCTCAAACATTTGGAAGCGCAAAGCGTAATGATATCAGCATTTTCTGCCATTGTTTCAGATTCTTTTTTGGAAAGGCCCGTCGTGTGAACGCCGATGACCGTGAAAGAAACGCCGCTTAATTCTTTTTCCAAGTTCCTGAGGTCTGCGGCGGTTTGAGCTTTTGCCGTCGTGACCGCGATTTTTTTATAACCGAGTTCAGCTGCTTTTTTGGCTCCCGAAAGCGGATCTATAACAGCCGTTTTTTCATCCAAAATTATACCGTTCCGGTCTTTGATTTTTTGAATCGTTTCGGGAATCGGGGACGTTTCGATAAGACCGGACATCCGGGCGCCCATTCCCTGAACAAGGGACGGATTGTTTGTGATGACCGTTCCGGCGCCGTCACACACGCTGACAGATGCGTCAATCATACCGTGCCGGAGACCCGACATCATCGTCTCGGACGCGCCGAAGCCGACAAAATCTTCAAAATCATCCAGCAGACGGTCCGGTGTGAACAGGCCGAATTTTTCAATGCGGAATTCCATATTCTTTTTGATTTCGTCGGGCGTTATTTTCTGAATCCCGCGCGCTTTTTCAAAAAGAGAACACCACGTGATTTCGGGATCGGTGACTTCGATAACTTTGCCGTTTTCAACAACAACACGGGCATTTCCGACCATTTCCATAACATGACGCATTTTTTCACCAAATTCCGTAATCATCAATTAAAATTCATGATATTCAAACAGATAATCCTCACCACAATAAACCATTTGTCATTTTAAAAATGTTTCGTCGCCATTTGATTTTCTTTTTATTCTCTCTTTGTGTTCGTGCGGTATGAAAAAAGCAAGGCGCAAAATATTAAATACTGAATCTCATACCCCTCACAGACGAAAACATAAATTACATTAATATCAGCAGTTTTGATAAAATTAATAAATCATTTTTAAGTGATCGAATATGGAATACGCAGACCGAATTAAAACGCTTCCTCCTTACCTTTTCGCATCGATCGATGAATCTAAACAAGCTTTAATTGACAAAGGCGTGGACGTTATTGACTTGGGTGTCGGCGACCCGGACAGACCGACACCGAAACACATTGTTGACTCCATGATTCAGGCGGTTGCCGAACCCAGAAACCACCAGTATCCGTCCTACACCGGTTTGATGTCCTTCCGCGAAGCCGCTGCAAAATGGTGCAAAGATACCCGCGGTCTTGATTTTGAAGCGAAAACACAAGTGCTGTCCCTTATCGGCTCCAAAGAAGGTGTCGCTCACGTCCCGTTCGCATTCGTTAATCCGGGAGATGTTGTTCTGTGCCCGAACCCCGGTTATCCGGTTTATTCCATCGGCACCAAATTCGCGGGCGGTGTTCCTTATGATATGCCTCTGCGCGGCGAAAATGATTTCCTGCCGGATTACGAAGCTGTTCCCAAGGATGTCCTCAAAAAGACTAAAATGATGTTTATCAATTATCCGAACAATCCGACGGGTGCCGTTGCCGATAAGAAATTCTTTGAAGAGACCGTCGAATTCGCCAAGGAGAATGATATCCTTGTCGTGCACGACAACGCTTATTCCGAAATGGTTTATGACGGTTATAAAGCGCCGAGCTTTTTGGAAGTTGACGGCGCGATGGACCTCGGCATCGAACTTTACTCCATGTCCAAAACTTACAACATGACCGGCTGGCGTCTCGCTTTTGCGGTCGGCAACAAGGAAATGATTGCCGGATTCGGTAAAGTCAAGGCCAACATTGATTCCGGTGTCTTTGACGCTGTTCAGCGCGCGGGCATTACGGCTTTGACGTCTTCCCAGCAATGTGTTCATGATATGAACAAAGTCTATCAGGAGAGACGTGACGTTCTTGTCAAGGGTCTCGCCTCGATCGGTTTGGAAGTGAAGCCGCAGAAAGCCACTTTCTACCTCTGGTGCCCGGTTCCGGAACACACCGACTCCATGAGTTTTGCCAAGCTTCTGTTGGAAGAAGCCGGAATCGTCGCAACACCCGGTGTCGGCTTCGGCAGTGCCGGTGAAGGATATGTTCGCTTCGCGCTCACCAAAGAAGTTGACCGCATCAACGAAGCAGTCGGCCGTATGGACAAAATCCGCTCCAAAATTTAAAACAAATCATCCGTGAAACCGGATTTTTCCGGTTCCCTTCTTTTTTATCATGTATCAGAGAGCGCGTTTTCAGTTTAAACAGACGATTGTCACGATTTTGGCGGATAAAGCCGAATATATTGACGTTGCCAAAGAAGAAATCCTCAAAAGCCGGTTGATTATTGAAAATTATATTGCGCAGAACCCTTTTTTTGAAGTGACGCTGGAAGCTTATGATACCGACGAAAAAGCACCGCCCTTGATCCAAAAAATGATTGAAGCCGGCAATACATTTGACATCGGACCGATGAGTGCCGTTGCGGGAACGATTGCCGGGGCGGCTGTTGAAAAAATGAGGGCTTGCGGGGCGTCTTTCGCGTTGGTTGATAACGGCGGCGATATGGCAATTTTCAATACAAGCGGTCAGCCGACGGTCGTCGGAGTTTATGCCGGAACCGGCGGCATTTAGAATCTCGGCTTTTCCGTTGCCCCGTCCGATGAAATCATCGGAATCTGTACCTCTTCCGGAACGGTCGGGCCGTCCATCAGTTTCGGGAAAGCGGATGCTGCCGTTATCTTTTCAAATAACCTGCCGCTGGCAGATGCGGCGGCGACGGCGCTCGGTAATGCGCTGAAAGAACAGGGTCCCGAAAATATTGAAAAAGCGCTGTCGGTTGTTTCAAATGTGGACGGGATTGACGGCGCGGTTTTAATTCAGGGAAATGACATCGGTTTCGTCGGTAAAGTACCGCCGGCGGTTAAAGCGAATGTCGATTATGACATCATTACAAAAGGATAATTCTTTGTCGTTTTTTAAAGAAGCACAATCATTATTTTTATTTAATTTCTTTTAATATTAGTATTTCAGACTTTATTCAAATTGAATGGAAGTACTGCTTTTCAAATCAACAATCACTTAACGGTGGAAAATATGGCAACAGTTGAAGATTTACATATTTGGGAATCATTTCAAAAGACAGTTCAGGATCTCATCGGTTTTTTTACGGAACATGTTTCCGAGATCTTTTTTGTCGGCGTTATATTGCTTATAACAATCGTGCTGGCGAAAATTATTGAAAACAGAATGATCGCTTACGCAGGCACGCTTCAGAAAGGAATGCGTATGGACGCAACAAAATTATCTATGCTCCGTCACATCACGGTCGGCATCATTTATATCCTCGGTTTTGTTTTGATTCTGTACACAATCCCGGAGCTTCGGGCCCTTTCATCAACCATTCTTGTCAGTGTCGGTGTTCTGAGTTTGGTCATCGGTATGGCGGCACAGGATACATTCGGCAACATCATTTCGGGAATCGCGCTTGTTTTCTTCCATCCGTTCCGCGTCGGTGATTTGATCACGGTCGGCGCCAACTACGGGCGTGTCACGGATGTGAATCTGAGGCAGACGACGATTTTGACCCCCGATAACCGCTACATTTTGATTCCGAACAGTACGCTGAATAAAGAAACCGTCATCAACTGGACTTATCAGGACACACTGGTCCGCTGGTCATGTACGATTCCGATTTCTCATAATTCAAGCATTGACCGCGCCCGCGAAATCATGCTGGAAGAAGCCCGCAAAAACCCGTATGTTCTGCCCAAAGAGGTTTTGGAGCGCAAACATGTAAACTTCTCGGCTGATGTCCGCGCCCGTGTTTCGGACGTCACGCCGCTGGGTGTTATCATTCTGCTCGATTTCTGGGTGAATGACAGAGATAATGCCGTTCCGGCCGAATACGCCATCCGTGAAGCGATTCAAAAAAGATTCTACGATGATCCGGACGTTTCAACCCCGCTTCCGCATTACGTCTTTTCAAGAGACGAAAGAACGGATATCTATTCTCATCTTTAAATGAAACCGCTTCCTGTTTCATTTTCCTTTTTCTTTTTTCTTTTCCGTTTTGTCTCTCCGCGTTTACAAACTTTTACCGACGTTCTAAAAAATATTTATAAAAATAACTTAATAATGGAACATCCGTAATAACCGATAAAATCATAAATCTAATATTTTAAAAAAGGTGAAATCATGTCGTTACTTGTTGATGTCAATTTACTGGCGCGGTTCGAGGACACAGTCAATAATATGGTTGCTTATTTTGTTGACAATCTGCCCGAACTCATTTTTTCGTTGATTATTTTAATGATAACGGTATTTGTAGCGAAAATCGTTGAAAACCGTTTCACCAAATACTCGGGCAGATTCCAGAAAAGAATGCGTATGGATCCGACGAAATTCACGATGTTGAAACATATTTCTGTCGGATTTGTTTATGTTATCGGTTTCATTTTAATCTTTTACACGATTCCCGGGCTTCGTTCCCTGTCTTCAACGCTGCTTGCCAGTGTCGGTTTAATCGGTATCATTTTCGGTATTGCCGCCCAGGATACGTTCGGCAACATTATATCGGGAATCGCCCTTGTTTTTTTCCAGCCGTTCCGTGTCGGTGACCTGATTACGGTCAATGACAATTACGGGCGGATTACGGACATCAATTTAAGGCAGACAACCATGCTGACAAGCGATGACCGTATCATTATCATTCCCAACTCCACACTGAATAAAGAAACCGTCATCAACTGGACTTATGATGATACTGTTGTCCGCTGGTCTTTTACAGTTCCGATTGCGAATGAGTCGGATTTGGATACCGCGCGCACGATTTTGGTGGAAGAAGCCAAAAAGAATCCGAATGTCTTAACAAGAGAAGCTTTGATGCGGAAAAATCCGAGTTTTACGGAACCTGTCCGCGCCCGTGTTTCTGGGATGGACGGCAACGGCACTTATCTGCTTTTGGATTTCTGGGTCAATGACCGGGATAACGCTTATTCGGCGGAATATGCAATTCGGGAAGGCATCCGCAGAAGATTTGCCGCCGAACCGAATGTGGACGTGCCGACAACTCAGGTCGCGCTTTCAACTTATAATCCGTTTAACGTCACGGTTCACAACGGTGAGCCGCTTTCCGCTCAAACGGAAGTGAAAAAGGAATCTGTCAGATAATGCAGATTCCTTTGTTTTTCTTTCTTTTTTGATTCTTTGATTCCGTTCATGAATCTGAAACGGTTTTACCCGTGACTTTATATATCATGACAATCCATATCACGGTTCAGTCGTTAATACATTCAATCTTTAATTATCAATTCTAATAAAAACAAAAGCAAGTGTCATTATGAAATATTGGGATCCGAAAATCGAAACCATGCACCGCAAAGATATGGAGGCTCTCCAGTTCAAGCGCCTTAAAAAATCCGTGAAAACGGTTTACCGGAACGTTCCGTTTTACAAGCGCAAATTCGATGAACTCGGTATTAAGCCGGATGATATCCGTTCACTGGCAGATGTTCCCAAATTGCCGCACACGCTTCGGACAGATTTCACAGACAATTATCCGTTCGGTTTATTCGCCGTGCCGATGGACGACATCATCCGTATCCATTCATCGTCGGGCACAACCGGAAAACCCAAAGTTGTCGGCTACACGAGAGGAGACATTGAAGCGTGGGGTAACCTTTTGGCCCGCAATTTCACGATGGTCGGGTTATCGCATAAAGATATTTTCCAAAACTCCGTTAACTACGGTTTGTTTACGGGCGGTCTCGGTATCCACAACGGCATTGAAACGCTTGGCGCAACGGCCATACCCGCCGGCACAGGCAATACGCTGCGCCAGTTGGAAATGATGGTCGATTTCGGCGTCACGGCGCTTCACTGCACGCCTTCGTATGCGCTTTATCTCGCCGAAACCGCCGTGGACCACAACCTCGTCGGTCAGTTAAAATTGAAAACCGGATGTTTAGGGGCGGAACCGTGGTCCGAAAACATGAGAAAAACCATTGAAGACATGCTTGAAATCAAAGCGTATGATTCCTACGGCCTTTCCGAAATGTTCGGTCCGGGAATCGCTTTTGAATGCACCTGCCAGGACGGCATGCATATTTGGGACGACCACTTTTTGGTCGAAGTTTTGGATGAAAACGGTGAACAGGTGTCCATTGGTGAAAAGGGGGAACTTGTTCTGACTTCATTAACCAAAGAAGGTTTGATCAACATCCGTTACCGCACCGGTGATATCACACGGCTGTTGGAACCGGAATGTGAATGCGGCCGCTGTTCCACACGTGTGTCGCGCATGATCGGACGCGCCGATGACATGATCATTGTCCGCGGCATCAATGTTTTTCCGACACAGGTTCAGGATGTCATTTCCAAGATTCCCGAGGTGACGAACCAATTTCAGATAATTTTGACACGCAATGCCAAGAATTTGGATGAAATGACGGTTCAGGTAGAACTTGAAAAAGACGCATTTACGGACGATATCATCAAACTCGAGCGCATTCAGCAGCGTGTCGTCAACGATTTGATGAATGTTCTTTCCATCCGCACCGGTGTCGATCTGCTGGAATTCGGAAGCATTGAAAGAACCGGCGGCAAAGCTAAACGTGTGATCGATAACAGAGCACCGCTTTAAGCGGTTTGCTCCCTTTTTTTTAAAAAAAAATTGCTGCGGTTCGTGCATAAACACGAACGTCTTTTTTTATACAGCGGCCGTTTTTCTCAGCTTCAGCATTTTTCCGATACCCTGTGCCGCCAAAATAACGGCCAAAACAAACAAAAACGCGCCGACGACAAGCTGCAGGCCGTTAACTTCAATGGACCCGCTCCCGCCGGCCAGGCTCTGCAAATTTCCGTACATGGAAATGCCGAGTGCCGTCAGCGTTGCGGCAAACATGAAGAGCATGGGAATGTAAAACATTTTGTTATTTTTACCGATGCTTCCGAGCCAAATCGCCACCGCCATCAGTGCAAGAGCTGCCAGAAGCTGGTTGGCGGAGCCGAAAAGCGGCCAGATATTTTGGTAACCGCTGATTGCCAAAAGGCCTCCCGCAATGATTGTAACAGCCGTCGCAACGTATTTGTTTGATAAAATAGAGTAAATACTTTTCTTTTTTGAAGCGCGGTCAGAAACGCATTCACTTCGGATTTCGCCTTCAACTTCAATATTCGAGAAGAATTCCTGGAACATGTAACGTCCCAGACGTGTTGCTGTGTCCAGGGATGTCAGTGAGAAAGAAGCGATTGCCAGTGTAATCAGAACATAAGCGATATCTGTCGGAATGCCGATATTGCCGACGAAAGAGGCGATCGCGTTTGCGAAAATAACGGGCGGCGTTCCGCCGGGCATTTCACCGTTTGTATAAAGCGCGCCGACCGCGATAAGTGCGATGATTGCCAAACCGCATTCAATAAGCATGCCACCGTAACCGATGAAGCGTGCGTCTTTTTCATTGTCCAGCTGTTTGGATGTCGTTCCCGAACCGACAAGGCTGTGAAAACCCGAAATCGCGCCGCAGGCAACCGTAATAAAAAGAGCCGGAAACAGCCACTGGCCGTTCACGTTCCATCCCGTAAAGGCCGGCAGCCCGATGACGGGATTTGTGACGAGGATACCGACAAAAGCGGCACCGATCATGGCATAGAGAAGGAAGGAATTCAAGTAATCGCGCGGCTGAAGGAGAATCCAAACGGGTGTGATGGCCGCGACGAAAATATAGGCGATAATCAAAATCATCCAAGCGGTTTTTGTCAAATAAATCGGGAAAATGAAGCCGAGCGCGATACATATGACAATGAATATGACAGCGATTCCTGCGGCAACGGCAGCGTTCAAATTCCGGCGGTGAATCAGAATGCCGTAAAGAACCGCGAAAATAATGAAGTAAACGGAAGTTGCCGCAGCCATGGCATTGGGCATGATTTCCGCGCCGTCGGCAGCAAATCCGACAAAAGTGCTGCCGACGATATCCGCGAAAGCGGCGACCACCAAAACAAGTGTCAGCCACGCGAATGCTAAAAATATTTTCTTTCCCGTTTTACCCAGATAGATTTCGATGATGTGGCCGATTGATTTTCCGTCATGCCGGACGGAGGCGAAAATAGATGAAAAGTCCTGAACCGCGCCGATGAAAATGCCGCCGATTAAGACCCAAAGCGCCACCGGGAGCCAGCCGAATATGGCAGCCTGGATCGGACCGTTAATCGGTCCCGCGCCGGCGATTGAAGCGAAATGATGTCCCAGCAGAACGGAAGGTTTTGTCGGGATGTAATCAACACCGTCCGACATTGTATGTGCCGGCGTCGGCCGTGAGGGGTCAATGCCCCATTTCTTTCCCAGCCACGCGCCGTACGTGATATAGGCGCCGATTAAAATCGCGAACGAAGCCACCAGCAGTAAAATCGAATTCAAATTTTTCGCTCCTTTAATTCCTTCAAAAACATCTTTCTGACATCGTCGCCGTCTTTATTGGATACGCATTTGGTTTCTTCCTGCCGAAGTGAATCGATATCTATTAAAACCATCCGGGCAATCGACCATCCGTGCAGGGAAAAAAGATAATTTTTGCGCATTTTAAAACGGCGCAAGTCTTTTTCGGCGGCCGGATCCGCTGAATCTGCGGCAATCACCGCCGTCAGATAAGTATACATGTGTTCATCGTGGGGTTTGACAAAGTGTTTTTCCGCCGCTTTCAAAAATGAGATGATTTCATTCAATTCCGAAACGGTCAAATGGGACGGTTTGAAAAAAAAGACGTATTCATGGTTTTCAACGCCCCAAAGTTTTGCTTTTTTGCTTAAGACGTATTTTTCACCGCGGGAATGAAATTCGGCCGTTGCGGGAATTGTTTTTCCAAAAAGCGTTTTGTTTTCATAAATGTCAAAATAGCGCCGGTACGGATTCAAAAGAAGCGGCATGAAGTCTGATGTTTGCGCGGTGCCGCCGGTTAAATCCGATGAATCTCTGTCCGGTTGTATGATACTCTCTGAAATAGAACCACCCCAAGTCAAAAAATCAAAAACCGTTTTTCCGTTTTGAGTTATTTCTTTTCATTTTAAGTCTGATTTTATTTATTCTTTTTCAGGCCTTGTCGTCAATTTTCAATGTCAGCGCATTGAACGCGACAATCACTGTACTGAGCGACATCAAAACTGCGCCGACAGCCGGACTGAGAACGATGCCGACAGGAGCTAATATACCGGCTGCCAGCGGAATGGCGATAATGTTGTAACCGGCACCCCATACAAGGTTCTGCTTCATCTTTCGGGTCGTGTTTTTGGAAAGCGAAAAGAAATGAATAATGTCTGAAGGGTTGCTTTTGACCAGAATCACATCGGCCGAGTCAATCGCAACATCCGTTCCCGCGCCGATCGCGACGCCGACATCCGCACGTGCCAGACTCGGTGCGTCATTCACACCGTCGCCGACCATCATGACGACATCGCCTTTGTTCTGATATTCCTGAACCAATTTTTCTTTGTCTTCCGGAAGCAGTTCGGCATGAACATCCTCAATGCCGAGTTTTTCGGCAACCGCTTTTGCCGCTTCTTCATTATCACCTGTCAGCATAACGGGGCGGATATTTTTCTCTTTCAGGAAATCAATCATCTTTTTCGCTTCTTCTTTGATCTGATCACCCTGCGCAATCAAACCAGTCACCTTTTCATTTTCCAGAAGGAAACTGACGGTGTTGCCTTTCTCCGACAAATCCGCCGGCAATGAAGAGTCATAAGTCAACCCGTTCTTTTTCAAATAAGATTCACTGACGATTTTAACGGTTTTACCGTTTACAGTTCCTTCGATTCCCGCGCCGGGGATATTTGTCACATCAGAAGCGTCATATGTCTTAAGATTTTTAGATTCCGCTTCTTTCAGAATGCCGATTGAGAGCGGATGGCTTGAATTTTTCTCAAGTGCACCTGCAATTTTTAGAATGTCGTCTTCCGTCAGAGAAGCATCAAACGAACGGACGGCAGTCACCCGAAAGTTGCCTTCCGTTAATGTTCCTGTTTTGTCTGTCATCACAACGGTTGTTTTCTGAGCCGTTTCCAAAGCGTTTCGGTTGCGCACCAATAATCCGTTTTTGGCACCGATCGACGTGGAGCGGGCAACAACCAGCGGAATCGCCAAACCGAGTGCATGCGGGCAGGCAATTACTAAAACGGTCACCATGCGTTCAAGCGCCGTATTTGTGCCGGCCAAAAAATACCATACAATAAACGCGATCAAACTGACCGAAACAGCGGCGTAGAAGAGCCCGCGCGCCACTTTGTCGGAGAGTGTTTCCGATTTAGATTTTTCCTTCTGCGCGCTGCCGACAAGCTGCATGACCTGCGCCAAATATCCCGATTCACCCGTTCCCGTAACTTCCACCGTAATTGTTCCGGAACCGTTGACGGAGCCGCCGATCACTTTGCTGCCTTTTTCTTTGGCGATTTCTTTGGATTCTCCGGTAATCATAGATTCATTGACGGTCGTTTTGCCGTCAACGACCGTTCCGTCGGCGGGAATTTTGCCGCCGGCTTTGACAAGCACATTGTCGCCGATTTGAACATCCTTTAAATCAACGGATTTTGCCGTTCCGTTGCTTTGGATGACATTCGCCGTTCCGGGAAGCAGTTCCGCCATTTTTTGAAGGGCGTCACCCGCGTTGCTCACGGCGCGCATTTCAATCCAATGGCCGAGCAGCATGATGACAATAAGCGTTGCGAGTTCCCAAAAAAAATCCATGACATGATCGCCGGTATGAAGGAAATTATTTTGAATAAAAGCGTAAAGGCTGTAAAAATAAGCGACACTGATACCGAGAGAGATCAAAGTCATCATTGCCGGACTTTTATTTTTCAGCTCCGTGACGGCGCCTTTTAAAAACGGCATGCCGCCATAAAAATAAAGAACCGTCGCTAAAATGAGAACGATCCATTCCGACCCTTGGAATTCGATCTGCCACGGCAGTTCGATTCCCATCATCGGAGATAAAAGAATAATCGGAACCGCCAAAATAAGTGAAATGATGAATCTGAGTTTTAAATTTCCCATACCGTGCATGGAATGATTCATATTGCCGTGATCCATCTGATTGCGGTCCGGTTTGCTGCGGCCTGCCATATTGTGATCCATTTTGCTGTGATCCGTCTCACTGTGGTTCATTTTACTATGATCCATGCCGGCATGGTCTGTATCATTACGGTTTGTTTCCATGTGATTCATATCATCATGAGAATGTTCTTTTTCCATCAAATCCCTCAAAACCGGACAAAATTTCAATTCATAAAGAAAAAAGAATCAGGCAATTGCCTGATTTGATAAATTATTATTTCAGCGGTACATTGTGTTCAATGCGCGGAGCAGAACTTCCGGTTTTTTATTGTAAGGCGTTACCGGCAGAATTTTTTTGTCGGATTTCATCAGCTTGTAAACGGCGCAGCGTGCGGTTCTGACAGAATATTCTTCCGTAAACACCATGTCTTTCGGAATTTCAACAAACTGGCCGATGAGCGCGAAATTCTTGGAATTTTCCGGAACGACTTTCGGGCGGTCTGCTTTGGCACGGCACTGGAAAAGCGCATCGATGTAAGGCATCATGCACGGAATTACATTGATGACGTCTTTCATGATTGCTGCTTTCTCTTCTTCAAAATGAAGGTGGTGAAGCAGTTCCGTTAAAATTTCTTCACCGGTGCATTCAATCATCGATTTTTTGACATAATCACCGACGCGGTCGGTGTAAAGACCGTAACCCCACAGAATTGTCTGATCGGCCGGCTGGTTGACAAAGTGCGGCTGCGCGGCAACCACAATGGATAAACGCCAGGAAGAATCTTTAAACGTCATGAGAGCGCCGCTTCCCGGAACATTGCGGGAGTATTTCTCAATCATTTTCAAAAGTTTATCGCCTTTGGATGTCACCGTAAATGATTCCCATTTTGTTTCATCCGGATGGCCGAAGAACGGCTCGGGATTGCCGAGTCCTTCTTTTTTGGCGGTAATCTTTCTCCACAGGTCGGCTGACGGCGGGTTGTCGGGCAGATAACGGGCCGGTGTTTTAAAATCGCCTTCGTCGGAGTTATCTGTGATGCAGCCGCATGTGAAAATACACATATCTTTTTTCTTTAAATTGATGATGCCGGACTTGTTGTTCCCGCTTTTGTAATGAATGCGGGTGACAATCATGTCTTCGGAATCTTTGAAATCAATGTCCGTCACGGTACATTTCAGATTAAAGTCCACATTGAATCCGTCCAAATACTTTTTGAGCGGAACGATAAGTGAATCATATTGGTTGTAACGGGTTCTTGTGACCCCCTCAAGTGTTTGAATGCGGGAGAATTCGTAAATCATTCTGTTCATGTAACGCTTCAGTTCGCACAGACTGGACCACTCCTGAAAAGCGAAAGTGGTCTGCCACATATACCAGAAATTGGTTGTGAAAAAATGCGGTGAAAACCAGTCGCGGATTCTTAAATTATCTAAATTCTTTTCCGGCTCCACCATCAGTTTGGTTAATTTCATGCGGTCACTTGTATCAAATCCCATGGACATGACATCTAAAACATAACCGTCTTTGTCGATCAAACGGGCATTGGCGTGTGTCGGATGTGCGTGATCGAATTCTAAAATTTCTTCCGTCACAGACAGGCCCGGGCGCTCCAATGAAGGAATCGTGTGAAATAAATCCCAGAAATTTTCATACGTTTCTTCATTGAGCATTCGGCCGCCGCGGCAGACGAACCCTTCTTGAGGTGTGCCGATGCCGTCGTTGCTGCCGCCCAGAATGTCCAAAGCTTCTAAAACATGGATGTTTTCGCCTTTAAAGCCGAAATCCCGAATCAAATAAACGGCGCCTGCAAGAGACGCAATGCCGCCGCCGATAAAATAAGCGTGTCTGTCAGTTTTTTCTTTTACCATGAAATGACCTCGTTTTCGTTTTCTGATTAATTGTCATCGCGTTATGCGAATTTTATAAGACTTTAAATTATTGATTTAGTTTTATATATATTTATTTTACAATACTGCATTATAACATCAATCACCTTTTACATATCTTCACATCATGCCGCTTTTTCGCGTTAAGTTCATTAAGCAGTTTCTCTTAAACGGAAATGCCGGAAACTTAGAACAGAGGCGTCAAAATGTCGGAAGAATATGTTAAATGGGAATTCGAACGGGAAAAATGCGTGCTGATGGTAATAGACATGCAGAACGACTTTGTTCAGGAAGGCGCGGTCATGCAGGTCAAAGAAGCCAAAAAACAGGTGCCTAAAATAAAAAAATTAATTGAATTATGCCGGAAGTTAACTGTTCCCGTCATTTACACCGTACATATCACAGACCCCAAGTATTGTCCGCTGGAAATTCTTTCCTTTCCGCAGCTGAAAAACAGCGGCATGCGCAAAGGAACCGACGGCATCCGGGTGATTGATG
Organism: uncultured Methanosarcinales archaeon; assembly: GCA_964446755.1. Taxonomy (GTDB): domain Archaea; phylum Halobacteriota; class Methanosarcinia; order Methanosarcinales; family Methanosarcinaceae; genus Methanimicrococcus. The sequence goes on along the minus strand of CAYUQC010000008.1, from coordinate 18,964 downwards.
ATTTGGCTCCCTCCCCGGATGAGATTGTTTTGCATAAACGGCGGTTCAGCGCTTTTTATCAAACGGATTTGGAAATCATTTTAAAAAACATAAAATCCTGCCTCTCTCCGGCCGATACAATCATTATTTGCGGAACGGTCACCAATATTTGCTGTGAATCTACTGCAAGGGACGCTTTTTTCCGGGATTATAAAGTGGTTTTCGGGACAGACATTTGTTCGGCGGATGATGAAGCCGCTCATAAAGCGGCGCTGAAAAATATGGAGATTTTCGGGCGCACAATGAACTGCGAAGCAATTATACAAGCTTTGGAAAACGGCAGAGGATAATCCGTTTGAACATCAAAATTTAAAAGTAAAAAAGAACCGGAATAAATCCGGTTGTATTATTTATTAACGGAGATTCTATCAGAAGATGTCTTCCGGTTCGAAATATTCGGTCGGGTGCTGGCAGGACGGGCATTTTGCCGGCGGTTCCTTGCCGTAGTGAATGTAACCGCATTTCATGCATTTCCAGTGAATCGGCTCATCTCTCTTGTAAAGCGTTCCGTTTTGAAGCTGTTCCAGAAGTTTTTCATATCTTTGCCTGTGATGTTCTTCGACTTTTGCGATCTGGCGGAACATTCTGGCAATTTCGGGGAAACCTTCTTCGTCAGCCACATCCGCAAATTCGGGATACATGACATTGGTTTCGTAATCTTCGCCGTCCATGGCGGTTTTTAAATTGGCTGCAGTGTCGCCGATGCCGTTGAGTTTTTTGAATTCATCTTTTGCATGCTGCATTTCGTTGAGCGCCGTTTCTTCAAAAACCTTTGCAATGAAGGGGTGCCCTTCTTCTCTGGCGGTTTTTGCAAAATAATCATATTTGTTTCTGGCCTGGCTTTCGCCGATAAAGGCCGCTTTTAAATTTTCTTCTGTTCTCGTCATTTTAATCCACTTCTCTGTATTGTTTAAGCACTCGTTTTTGATTTAAAAAAATGACAGCATCTGAGATACTCGGTTGACTGTCAATTTATAAAAAGAATAAAAACGGAATGAATTTAATTCAATCCGCTGTATAATTCCGCGGCAGGCTGTGTATTTTGTACAGTTTCTTCCCGGGGAATGCAGTCGCAGCATTTTCCGACGAAAATTAAATTAGTGCTTTCCACTTTAAAGTTCGGAATGTTTGCGTTTTCCGTAATGTAATTTGCAATTTCGCTGTCATGTAAGTCAAAAACATCTTTGCAGACTTTACAATAAACGTGGCGATGGAAACTGATGTCCGCATCAAAGTGCGCCTCGTTGCCGACTTCGAATTTTAAAATTTCGCCGTCTTCTGCCATCGTGTTTAAGTTACGGTAAACGGTAGATAAACTGATTGTCGGAATTTCTTTAGAGACTTCTGCATAAACTGCTTCGGCAGTCGGATGCGATTTTGTACTCATTAAATATTCCATAATCTTCATCTTTTGAACAGTATTTCTTTTTATCATGCTCTTACCCTGTGTATAAATCAATTGAAAATGATTTAAAAATGTTTTATTTTCTGTTTTTGTTTTTTTGATATTGACTGTCCGCGTATTTATTACACATCTGTTATAAAGAATCAATTTTATTTAATAGACAATTTTAGTATGTCATTTATCTAATATATATACTTTTTTTATAACATTTTCTATTAGAAATTCTATTTTCCATTTCGTTTTAGAGAATATTATTTTAATAACAATTAATTCTAATAGGTTCTATCTTATTTAAACCTATTTCATGAAACGGCTCAAGCTTCCGTTCCAAATGATTAAATATAATCTGTTCAATGAAGCAGGTATGCTTACTTTCATCGGTCTGGGTCTTTTTGATGAGCGGGATATTTCACTGAAAGGCCTGGAGGCTGTTCAATCGGCGGACCTGGTTTATTTGGAATTTTACACTTCCTATTTAATGGGAACAACGATTGAAAAGATGGAAAAACTTTACGGCAAACCGATTATCCGTTTAATGCGCGAAGATGTTGAACAGAACCCGGAATGGCTTGAAAATGCTCAAACCCGGAATGTTGTTTTTCTGACGGGCGGTGATACAATGGCATCAACCACGCATGTGGATCTCCGGATCCGCGCACAAGATCTGGGGATTACCACCCGGATGATTCACGGCGCTTCCATCACATCCGCAGTTTTCGGTTTATCCGGTCTTCAGAATTACCGTTTCGGAAAATCTGTCAGCATTCCTTTTCCTTATGTCAGCAGCCGCGGAAACCGTGTTGTGACAGAAACACCGTATGACACTATTAAATTCAATCAGGAAAACAGATTGCATACGCTTGTTTTTTTGGACATTAACAATGAACATGGGTATATGACCGTTCGTGAAGGGCTTGGACTGCTTCTGGAAGTTGAAGAAAAAAGGCAGGAAGGCGTGATGAAAAATCGGATGGCTGTCGGCATCGCGCGCGCCGGATCGGACGATGTTTGCGTCAAGGCGGATTTTGCGGACAATACCCACGCTTTTGAGCTGGGCGGTCCGCTTCAGATTTTAATCATTCCCGGCAATCTTCATTTTATCGAAGCGGAAGCGCTTGTTAAACTGGCAGGTGCGCCGGCTTGTTTGCTTCAGGAATTTTCAAACGACTCATAAATCATTCAGGAGACAAAGAAATGCCGGCAGATCTTTACGAAAAAACAGTGCGTTACGAAAAACTTTTAGCGGCCGCGCTTGAAAAAGCGATTCCTTCTTCCATCGAAGCGTCGCATATGAGAGCGGTTGCCGAGGATTATAAAACGATGGCGGATTCTTATCATAAGGACGGCCTTCATTTTTTGAAACAGGAAGATTATGTCAATGCGCTGGCGTCTTTCAGTTACGGCCACGCGTGGCTGGATGCGGGCGCGAAACTCGGCGTTTTTGATGTGGATGATGATGTTTTATTTACAATCTGATGAAAAGCGCAAAATTTCAAACAATTCAACTTTAATACTTATCATTCATTTATGAATTCAAATTTATTTACATCAGCTGACAGCTGATTGACATGAAGATTAAAACCAATGGGAGACAATGAAGATGCCGAATTATAATGTATTTTTAGAAGGAGCCTGGCTTGTGAAAGATGTTGCAACCGGTGAAGATGCGATCGGAATTGCAATTTCCGAAGCCGGAAAAAGGTTAAATCCGAAACTGGAGTTTGTCGGCGTTGATGTCGGTACCATGAGCTGTGCCGGTTGTGATGAAGATTTCATGAGTGTTTACGTTGTTGCCGATACGGCTTTGGTCGGCCTGCTCTTCCAAATGAAAGTTTATGAAGCCGAATCTGAAGAACACGCTTCCCGCATTGCAACTTCCGTCATCGGAAAAGCGCTTCGGGACGTTCCGCTGAAGGTCGTCGAAGTCGATGAATTTGTTTCCGACAGTATCCGCCCGCCGCCGAAGAGAAGCGCAGACGGTGAACGCCGCGACAGAGGCGAGCGTGAGCACCGCGACAGGGGGGAACACCGCAGCGGCGAACACAGAGATAGAGGCGAACGCCGTGACCGCAGCGAACACCGCGACCGCGGTGAACGTTCCGAGAAGCGCGGCAGAGACAACGAATAATTATCTTTTTTATTTTTAATTTCTTTTTTATTCTTTATTTTTAATATCGGGTGGATGAATGAGTCAAAAAATTTCAGTTACCGGTCATACTTCCGTTGATTATTTGTTGGCTGTTGAAGAAATGGCGGGACCGAACGCTTCGTCTCCCGTTTCCGATTGCCGGGAATATTTCGGCGGCGGCGCAGCCAACGTGGCGGCAGCAATCGCGTGCCTCGGCGGCGACGTCGAACTGATTTCTCCCGTCGGCAACGATTTTTCTCAAACCGGATATGACAAAGAATTGCTGAAATTCGGCGTGGATCTCTCTAAACTCTATCATATTCCCGACCGTTCGCTTTCCAAGGCGTTTGTGATTACGGACGGGCATTCCAATCAAACCACTTATTTTTACTGGGGTGCCGCAGCAAAATTATGTGAAATGAAACCGCCGCGCGTTCCGTTTGTCCATATGGTGACCGCCGATTGTTTCTTTAACGCCGAAATGTCTCAAGCTGCTGATTTTGTTTCTTTTGATCCCGGTCAGGACTTGGTAACCTATCAAAGAGAACCGTTGAACACGATTTTGAAAAACACCGATATTTTATTTGCCAACCGCCACGAAATCCGCCTCGTTGAGGAGATTTCCGGAAAATCTTTTGATGAACTCAAAAATTTAATCGGCATGATTGTGATCACTTTCGATAAAGAGGGGAGCATTCTTTATGAAAATGAAATCATTAACGGCAAATGCGTCAAAACCAAAGAAACAAAAATCAAAGCCGTTTTAGCTAAATCCGCCGACCCGACTGGCGCCGGCGACGCTTATAAAGCCGGTTTCTTGACAGCGTTCGTCAAAGGTTATCCGCCTCAAATCTGCTGTCAAATCGGCAGCGTCGTCGCGTCTTTTGTGGTTGAAAAAGTCGGCTGTCAAACCAATCTGCCCGATTGGGATCAAATGAAAGAGCGTTACTCCGGGCATTTTCCGGTTTCCGATTTGGATCTTGTGAAATAATCGGCGGCGTTCTTATGAAAATTGCGGCATTGGTTTCGGGCGGTAAAGATTCCGTTTTCGCGGTCCAAAAAATGATTGAAGACGGCCACGAAATTGTCTGTTTTGTCTGTCTGGTTCCCGAAAACAAAGAATCTTATATGTTTCATTCCGTCAACACGGATTTGGTTCGGCTGATGGCCGAAGCTGCCGGTATTCCTCTGATTTCCCAACAGACATCCGGCATTAAAGAAGAAGAGTTGAATGAAATGAAAAAAGCTCTTACCGATGCGGTTTCATCATACGGTGCCGAAGGCGTTTGTTCCGGCGCGATCGAATCCGAATACCAGCGCAGCCGCGTTCAAAACATCTGTGATTCTCTCGGGCTGACCGCTTTTTCGCCGCTTTGGAAGGCTGAGCCGGTTTCCCTTTTAACCGAAATGATTGATTCGGGAATGGAAATTTTGTTTGCGGCAGTGGCGGCGGACGGATTTGACGAGACGTGGCTCGGGCGGCTTTTGAATAAACAGGCACTTGCCGATTTGATTAAACTGCATCAAACGAAATATATTCATATTGCCGGCGAAGGCGGTGAATTCGAAACCGCGGTTTTGGACGCTTTTTTTTTCAGCAGAAAAATAAGACCGCTCAAAACAAACAGCCGTTGGTACGGTAACCGCGGGTTTTATGATATCACGGAAGCCGAGCTTGTTCCGAAAAATGAAACGAAAGGAGATAGCTGAAATGGTTTCGGGTTTGAAAAAAGCGATGCTGTTTAAATCTCTGCTGTCAGGGAATGTGCAGTGCAGTGTTTGCGCAAGACGTTGTGTGATTGCATCGGGAGAAACCGGATTCTGCCGCGTTCGAAAAAATATTGACGGAACGCTTTACGCGTTAAACTACGGTTATGTTTCTTCGGAAGCTATCGATCCGGTTGAAAAAAAGCCGCTTTATCATTTCCTTCCCGGAACGACAACTTATTCTCTCGGCACGTTCGGCTGTAATTTCAGATGCCGGCATTGCCAGAATCATACGATTTCAATGCCCGGAGAATCTGTTTATAATGCCATATTTTCGGAAACCGGTCTCAGCCGGTTCGGTGAAGTTGTCACGCCCGACGAAGTCGTTCAAAGAGCGCTGTTATTGGAGACGAAATCTGTTTCATTCACTTACAATGAACCGGCCGTTTGGGTTGAATTCGTGTATGATACCGCGGTTTCTGCAAAAGAAAACGGCCTTTCCGTTATTCTGGTCACCAACGGATACATGACGCCTGAAGCGCTTGAGATACTTGCGCCTTATATTGATGCTTACCGTGTCGATTTAAAAAGTTTTTCAGATTCTTTTTATTCCAACATTTGCTCCGCGCATTTGAATCCGGTTCTGGAGTCAATTCTGAAAGCCCAAGAACTCGGGGTGTATATTGAAATTGTTATGCTTATTATTCCGGGTCAAAACGACAGAGTCGAAGAAGCGGAGAAAGCCGCCGCATGGATTGTTCAAAATCTCGGCGCCGAAACACCCGTTCATCTCAACGCTTTCCGGCCGCATCATAAAATGGAAGATGTCAAGCCGACATCAAGCGCGTTGCTTGAACAGCTGCGTTCCGTTTATATGAATGCGGGTCTTGATTATGTTTATATCGGGAATACAATTTCAGATTTCCAAAATACATATTGTCCCGAATGCGGTTCGTTGCTGATCAACAGAATCTATTCATTCGGCGAGTCAACGTCGGAGCTTGAGAGATCAGGCGGAGAATTCAAATGCGTCTGGTGCGGCAGGATTATTCCGGTTGTTTGCCCGGATGACGTTGATTTTTAAAATCCAACAACATATTTATTAGTCAAATGCTCTTTCTAAAGGAAAAAATCATTTTTTGTGTGATCTGTTATGAAAATTTTAGGATACAACGATGTGGACCGTTTTTTAATCCGCAATATCAAAGCGCGTGAAATTTTAGATTCCCGCGGCAACCCGACTGTTGAAGTTGACGTCATTACGGCAAATGGTTTCGGCCGCGCAAGCGTTCCGTCCGGTGCATCCACCGGAACGCATGAAGCCTTGGAACTCCGTGACGGCGACTCCGAGCGTTACAACGGCAAAGGCGTTTTAAAAGCGGTTGAAAATGTTTCCCGTATCGCTGAAATTCTGGTCGGGTACGACTGCAGAATGCAGCGTGAAATTGACATGACAATGATTGAAATGGACGGCACCGACAACAAAGCCGTACTCGGCGCAAACGCGGTTTTGGGGGTTTCAATGGCTGTTGCCAAGGCGGCAGCGGGCGAGTCCAAATTACCGCTTTACAGATATCTGGGCGGCGCCAACACGTTTACCCTTCCCGTTCCGACGCTGAATGTTCTCAACGGCGGGAAACATGCCGGCAATGATCTGGCGATTCAGGAATTTATGATCCAGCCGGTCGGCGCTGAAACATTTGCCGAAGCCATTCAAATGGGCGCGGAAACATATCACGCGCTCGGGAAATATCTGAACGAATCTTACGGTGCCTCTTCCACAAATGTCGGTTATGAAGGCGGTTATGCCCCGAAAATGGAAAAAACAACGGAAGCGCTGGATGCGTTAATGATTGCCATTGACCGTGCCGGATATTCCGACAATGAAATAAAAATCGGTTTGGATGCGGCGGCTTCCGAATTCTTCGACGGTGAAAATTATAAAGTTGACGGCGAAGACATGACATCGGAAGAATTAACGGCGTATTATGTTGATCTGGTTAACAGTTACCCGATTCTGTCTATTGAAGATCCGTTCTATGAAGATTCTTTTGATGATTTCGAAAATCTGACAAGCGAACTTTGGGAAACGATTATTGTCGGCGATGACTTGTTTGTGACAAATCCCGAAAGAATCGCCAAAGGCATTTCAACGAATGCGGCAAGCGGTCTTCTTTTGAAAGTGAATCAAATCGGGTCACTTTCTGAAGCCATTGACGCGGCAACATTAGCAACCCGCAATGGTCTGTCATTGTTTGTCAGCCACCGTTCGGCAGAAACGGAAGACACCACGATTTCCGATTTGTCCGTTGCCCTCGGCGCGGATATGATTAAAACGGGAGCACCGGCACGCGGTGAAAGAACCGCTAAATACAACCAGCTGCTCAGAATTGAAGAAGAACTCGGCGATGCCGGTGAATATATCCGCTTATAAGCGGATTTTCTTTTTTCTTCTTTGTTCTTCTATATTTCAAAATGTTTTCAGGTTGCATTTTTTTATCTTTTTATAATTTTCTTTTTCATTTCTAAATTAAATATTTTTTCATTTAATCTTGATTATGTATTGATTATATGATTGCAAATTTCTTATTGCAAGAGCTTTTTTAATACAACTCATGCATCAAATATTTATATAAGCGGCTTGTCTTGCTTTCATGGCGGAACTCATTTCGAACATAGCGTTTTTGGCACTTATTTATTTGACCTTAAACATTATTGCTTTCGGCGCATACGGCTTTGACAAAGCGAAAGCATCGAGAGACAAGTGGCGCACCCCCGAAAAAACGCTTCTGATTCTGGCGTTTTTAGGCCCGTTCGGCGCTTATGCCGGTATGCTGTTTTTCAGACATAAAACACAAAAAAAGCCGTTTACATGGGCTGTACCGTTATTCATTTTAATTCATGTGGCAATTGTCGGAATCTTTTTTATTCTTAATTGATTCCTTATTAATTATAAGCGGTTACAATCAATAGTTCATTTTACTATCGAACTATTAATTATATGAT
>CAYUQC010000008.1:6490-10669 GCA_964446755.1 uncultured Methanosarcinales archaeon | reverse complement strand
TACAAAACATATGGTATATTTTCGATAAACTTTATATACATTTGAATATTATGTTTGTACTATACTCTCAAAAGAAAGTATTTTATACTCCTATTTAAAAACGATATTTTATAAAATCAGCTGACCGGTAAATAAAATGAAAGCGAGGATTCCAATTCTTTTTTTGATACTTCTTTTATTCCTGTCGATACTTTGCACAGGAGCAGCAGCAGCTGATACTCAATTCGAAGATTATTTCGATAACAACAATAAGCAGATATTGGGTTATAATGAAACCATTTACATAAACGGCGACATGATAACAATTGTCAATAATTTTGAATCTTCCGGTTACCCTGTCCGCAAATTTAATAATATTATATACGGCGGCACGAGTTCAATCCCTGAAGAATTCCATTTTTACACGGACAGCGATAAGAAAATGACCGTTATTCAGTTCAATATCTCAGAACTCGGTCTTGGTCTGACGAAAAATGACGAACATTACGAAGATTTCACGCTTTATTTATGCGGAAATATCGGCGGTGATTATAACAATCCGCACGTCGACAGTGAAATCAGATTCAGAGCTGAAAAAGTTTTTGAGGAACTTGAAGAACCTGAAAACGGCGATGAAGAAGATCCGGTAACACCGGCTTATAAAATTATTGTCTATCCGATACAAAGCAGTTTCACGCACGACTTCAATAAACCTGTTTATTATTTTGCCGATTACGGCTCTGTTTTTACGGACGAAGCCTTTTATCTTGACTTTAAAAAGGAAATGATCGGTAATAATGTCATTTATTCTTTTGATCAGGGAACGCTCCGGTCTGTTTATTGGTATGATGCCGAAGCGGATGAACTCAACCTGACATCCGGCGGTTCCGTGGAGGCATTTAAACCCGAATTTACTTTGAATTTATCTGATCTGCAGGGTTTTAATTTAAACAGTCTTTTTATTTGTCCTGAGCATGATTCATATACCGTTTCGGATTATAACAATTCCAGCAGGAAATTGACTGTTGACGGTATTCCTTACTCTGAATGCACTTCAGACATGAGCTGGGCCGTTGCAATCGGCGGTTCCGAAAAAGAAGCCTCGGATTATCTGATGACTTATGACGATCTTTATCCGGCTGAAGAAGAAAATGAGAACACCGATCCGGAAGATGAACTTGAACCGGGAGAAGAGGAAGATATTAACACTGTTACCTATCCTCATTTCATTTCGTTTAATTCGTCTGCTTTGAGCGGGGATTTGTCGAAAACAAGAATACAGGAAGTTCAATTTTATCCGGTTCTGAAAATTGTGGATAATGCCGGACAGCAGCCTGAAAAACCCGGCGAATCCGATCCTTCTCTGCCGGGCGAAGAAGATGAAGATGGTGAATCCTTTATCAGTTTTAAAGAGAATGCCTATACCTTCAAATTCAGCCGCCTCTACAAATCCGTTCCGATTGAACTCACGGGAGATACTATGGAACTTGTTTCTGAAACAACAGATTACAACAAGCCCCTCGTTTCATCCCTTTCATTCCCGGAAGCTGTTAAGGACGCTTTAAAGGATAATTCTCTCATCCTTGAAAGCCTAAATTCTCACGCTTTAGATGATGTTGAGGACGAGTCCGGTTATCTGACGCCTGAAACATCCGTTTTGTCCGTGACGGACATTTCTTTTGAAAATTCCATTAACGACATTTTAAAAGAGAACAATGAGACGGTTGAAGTGTCTTTTGTTATTCCGACCATTATTGACGGCGTTGACATTGATCCGAATGACATTGCCGTTCTTCACATTGCCGGAGACGAAGAGAAAACATCTTTGGAAAAACTGGAAATAAACGTCCGCCTCAAAGAGATTGACGGCATCAGGTATTATGCCGTTACGGCTAAAACATCCGGCTTTTCACCGTTTGCCGTTATTTCAAATGACAACCGCGGTTCTGAAAATGTCTCAAACGCCGGCGGTCAGTCCTTCGGTGAAGCTGTTGTCATTCCGCCGAAAGAGGACACAGGCCCGGATGATACAAACGGCTATAATAATGCTCTTCCGCCGCTGACCATCATTGAAGATATTATTACAAAAGTTCAGGGACATTTGTCTGTTTTCTCCGTTTTGGTCGTTCTGACATCCGGTTTGTTTATGTGGAATTATATCCGCAGAAGAATCTGATTTTTTCTTTTTTTCATTTTTTTTCTGAATCAGCATCTTTCAAATAGAAAGCCGTTTATTTAATTTTATATCAAAAATCGGATTAAATTAAACGGGATGATATTTTGAAATTATTCAGAAATGTTGTTTTAACGGTTATCGCCGGTGTCGGTTACGGGGTTTTGTCCGAAGAAGGTGCCAAACTTTGTGAGGTAAATACGCCTTACGGTCCGGTTGCGGTTTCTGTTCTTCAGGCGGGCAAAGATTTTGATATTGCATTCATTTCACGCCATCAGGGAAAACAGCATGTTCCGCCACATCGGGTTAACTTCCGCGCTTTAATCGACGCCGCACGTCAAATCGGTGTGCCGATTTTATCCGTCAATTCTGTCGGATTGATGCGGAAAGTGCCGCTTGCCGGAAATTTTGAAACGGACGGCACCCTTAAGAAAAGAACGCTCACCTCACCGGACACTTTTTTGGATTTTCCGTTTTTTATTCCGAATGATTTCATCGACATGACTCAAAACCGCGTCGGTACATTTCATGATAAGGAAACCGTTCATGCCGATATGACGGATCCGTACTGCACGGATCTACGGAATATGATGTACCGGATTTTAGAATCTCAATCAGTCTCTTACGCTGAAGGCACGTATTTGTGTACGGAAGGCCCCCGTTTTGAGACAAAAGCTGAAATTCGGATGTTTGCTCAATTTGCGGATGTTGTGGGCATGACGGGCGTTCCTGAGGTCGTGCTGGCAAGAGAGGCCGGACTTTGTTATGCTTCGCTCTGCGTGATTACCAATCCGGCTGCGGGCCTCAGTCAAAATATGGTGACGGCTGATGAAGTTAAAGCCGGTGTTGAAAAGAATCAAAAAACGGTTATTGAAGTGATAGCGGCTTTATCCTCCGCTCTTTCGGATCAGAAAAACGGAAGCTGCAAAAAGAGTTGCCGCTGTCAAAGAGCAACGGTCAGCGCCAAACTTTAATTTTTATTAAAAAACATTTTTTATTTTTAAACCGCGCTGACATCAAACGCGGGTTTGACGGAGTCAATCGGCTGTGCAAACCAGGCGAAAGCAGCCATTGCGCCGATAATGCCGTTGCCGTCTAAAATAATTTCAACATTGTTTTTTTCGGCCACTTCCAGCATTTTTTCTCTGGAAACACGCATGGTTCGTCCCCAACGGCTGTATTCTCTCATGTCATCAGTGACATCAAAACCGGTATATACGAGCATTCCGGTGTTTTCGCTGACACTGTATTTTAAAAGAAGCTCTTTCACATCGGCGATGAGTTTTTGTTTGGCAGTCTCCGTTGTGCAGCCGAATTCCAAGACTGCAGACATGCAGTTTTGTGTTTTTTCGGGGACGGGGTAAAGCTGAACCAATGCCTGGGACAAGTAAACCGCGTCGTTGCTGCTGACCGCTTTACCGATATTGTGCGTTAGTGTCCATGTCGCCCCTTCATCGCATGAATCCGTATCATCGATGGCGATTAAAACACGCTTTCGCTTCGGAACAAATATCTTTCCGGTCGCTGTTTTGCCGCCGCCTGATTCTGATATCTCGTATCTTAAAACACCGTCGGCATACGCACGGCATTTGGTTGCACCGACACCGCCGCCGCCGATTCCCATATACGTAATTTGAATTTCATTTTTAGTATCGTCGCAGACCACAGATTCAATTCCGGCCGCTGCAACGGACGATTTAAGTTCAAGAGTTGAGGGGCCCGTTTTAACGGAATAACGAATACATTCGCCGACTGCCTTGGCATCTGTCACGGCAGGTGATTTCGCATAATGATGCAAAGACCAAGCGGCACCGCCGTAGCAATCAGGATGCTCGATAATCTCGGCTTTACGTCCGTTTTCATCGCAAATTGCATAAATGCCCTTATATGGAACTGTATACGGATCTTTCATCAAAATATACCTCTGCCGAATGTTTCTTTTTGTAAAAGAATCTGTCTTTTATAAATGATGTGGTGACAAGAGTCTTTTTTTATTTTCAATTTATACTTTAAGGATATTTTAATAC
>CAYUQC010000008.1:0-6480 GCA_964446755.1 uncultured Methanosarcinales archaeon | reverse complement strand
TAATACCTTCTCAAGTCTCTTTGGCATGTTTTTATCCTTTTTGGGATGATTCTTAAATCCATTGTTATTTCAGGAAATTAAATGTACTCCTATTCTTTTAAACTGATGTAACATCCGTCTCCGATTATTAAATGGTCCCAGACATGAACTCCGAGAAGTTTACCGCTTTCAATAACCCGGTTCGTAATGATAATATCTTCGCGGCTCGGCGTCGGATCTCCCGACGGATGATTGTGAATCAAAATAATAGAAGCCGCCGATTCCAGCAATGCCGACTTAAATATTTCACGCGGCTGAACAATGCTGAAATCTAAACCGCCGACAAAAATCGTGATATCCGAAATAATCTGATTTTTTGTATCCAAACAGAGAATCATGAATTTTTCCTGTTTCTCTTCCCGAATTTTCGGATAAATATATCTGTAAATATCTTCCGGCTCCCTGATCTTTCGCTTCGGTTCTTCAGAGTATGTTTCCAAGCGCCTTGACAGTTCAAAAACAGAGATAATCTGGCAAGCTTTTGATTGGCCGATTCCGGGAATTCTTGTCAATTCCGCTGCGGGGCTCCGGCTCAATTTTTTAAGTGACATATTCCGAAAAATATATTGACAAACTGTAACGATATTCATGCCCTTTGTTCCCGTTCCGAGGATAACCGCCAGTAATTCCGCGTCGGATAATGATTCTGCGCCGTATTTCAGCAAACGTTCTCTCGGGCGTTCGGTTAACGGCAGGTCTTTCATTCTGATTTCCGTTTTCATCATATTTCCGGTTATTCCGCCGGAAAATATAACCGCTTTTAAAAAAGAGAAAACAAAAAAGATATATACCGTTCCCTGAATTTATTCGCTCATTTTAAACGGTACATTCCGGCGTATGAGTTCTTTTTCGATTTCCTCAAAAAAGATACCTTTTGTTTCAATAATCAGTTTTTCTGAAGAAACTTCATGCTCTGCCGGATTTCGGATACTTGCTGTTAAAGCACTGCAGGACGGGCTTTTCGGAATTCCCGTAATTTGTATTTCATGGCCTTCTTTTGAAAGCTTTTCAATCATATCCGCGTAGGGGAGGAATAATTCCAAACAGAGGCAACGGTAATCGGGTGTATCATATTCTTCTTTTGATTTTTTGCCGCGGCCCGTTCCCGCATAAATTAATTCGGGACAGGGGAGTTGAATGACTTTCTTATTCCCCGTATCAAACTGCTCGGGCCGGCGTATCCCTCTGACACGTGTCAGAGAATTCAAAAGGCAATGCGCAATCACATAAACAGGTTCTATTTCTTCCGCCATTTTCTTCCCGTTTTCTTTTATTTTTAAAAACGGTCCGTCTTTATATATACTTGATTCAGTTCTTACCGGCAGAATCTTTTCTTCATCTCTTTTTTATTTCCTTTTCATCAGTTTATTATTTATATAAATAAATGGTAAATTCCATACCGAAATTGTATTTTTTCAATAACGGTCATTATTCTTACTAAAAACAATATGGAGTTACATTTATGGCTGATTCAATAGGTACTATTTTATCGAAAGGCTGGGATGACCTCAAAACAAATCCTGTTTTGATCGCGCCCGGTATCTTAACGATGTTAGTCACGTATATTTTTGTATTTGCACTTCTTCTTGTCCTGATTACCCAATTCATGCCCTCTCTTGACGTGTTCATGGGTTCGGAACCGATTGACCCCGCTTATTTTGATTCGCTGAATTTTGATTCGATCAATATCGGATTAGTCCTTGCGGTATTCCTTGTCGGTATTATTTTGTTGATTCTTGTATCCAGCTTTATCACTGCCGGCCTGACGGGAATGGCTAAAGAAGCGGTCACGACAGGAAAAACAAGTTTGAGTGATTTGTGGGCATACGGCAAAAAATATTTCTTAAAAGTTCTCGGCCTTACCATTATCATAGGCATTATTATGGGTGTACTGGCCGTGATTGTCGGTATTATTCTTTTGATTATCTTCATGATACCGATGATTCTGTTTATGTCTCTCGGCTCGGTTGCAGGAGCTATCGGCTTCATACTTTTCTATGTGCTGTTCCTTATTGTGTTTATTCTCGCAGTTATTTTGATTTCAGCACCTTTCTACTTCGCAACTTATGCTTTGGTCATTGATAATTACGGAATATTTGAAAGCATCAGCAAATCCTGGAACTTATTCATGGCAAATAAAAAAGAAGTTCTTTACTTTGTTATTGTCATTGTTTTTATCAGTCTGGCCGTTTCACTGGTTCTTCAAATATTGGGATTCGTACTGGCTTTCATCCCGATCGTCGGTTTGATTTTGATTTTCGTGATTGAATTCATTTTAATGTCCGTTATGACGGCGCTCTATACGATTTGGTCTGTCAGAAAATATTACGGTTTAATCACCGAAGATGTCTTTGATGAACCCGCTGTTGAATATGAAGAATATTCCAGAATCGAACAGGGTATTTTAGACTCGGACGGAAATGTTGTTTCGGAAGAAGTTTATGAAGAAACGACAACTTCTTGGGGTGATGAGAGAAGAGATTAAGCTCTTCTCTTCTTTTTTATTTTCCGCGTGCCGGATAATATTTTTTATTTAATTTCTTATGAATTATTTTCGGGAAAAACATGGCAGAAAACGCTTTTATAACCTTTGTCAAAGGACTGAAACAGCTGAAAGAACATCCCGTTCTTTTTGTTCCGGGAATTTTATATTATGCCGTTGCCGCTGTTTTAGTTTTGGTTTTTAATTTCCTGATTTATTTGGATTTGACGAAAAATTTAGGCTTTACTTTTTATTCCGTCCTTTCCCTGCTTTTTGCGGCTTCGGTTTTGCTGCTGTCTTCATTCACAACAGCCGGTTCAATCGGCATGTCCAAAGAAGTTGTCGTAAACGGAAATGCAAATTACAGCCATTTATTTTCTTACGGGAAAAAATACGGCTTGCGGTTGGTTCTTGCAACCGTTTTTATTACATTGCTCCGCTCGATTATCGCATTTTTCTGGACGCCGGTTCTTCGTATTTTCAGTGATTCGGAATATACCGCTGAATATGTCATTGAGGCGCTTAAAACGGATCCGTCGCTTCTTCTGCCAATGATTGAAGCTCTTTCAACACCCGTTTTATTTGCCGTTTTCGCATCTGCCGTTTATCTTCTTCTCGTTTCGTTTATGTTCTATTTTGTTTCTTACATCATTGTGATTGATAACATGAAAGTGTTCAAAAGCTACCGGACGTCTTTTAAACTTTTAAGGCGGCGGCCGATCCGCGTATCCTCTTTTGTTTTTCTGGTGACGGCGGTGGAATTGCTGGTGATTTTCATTAATGTTTTAGCGGCGGCTGTTCTCAGTTACATCGGTCTGCCGTTTTCTTTCAGTTTTTTGATTTATATGGCTCTTTCATTGTTTTTGACAACAGCCATGTACATCTGGGTGACACGTTTTTATTTGATTTTAACGGGGAAAGACTGCGTACCGGTGGCCATTTAAATTTTTTCTTCTGTTTTGGGAAATATTTTTATGAGTCAAAAGAATTGAAAATATTCTGATTAATTTGAAAATTTTTTAAAAATAAATTGTGATTGTATGGAAAAATCATTCAAAGGAAAAGCTTGGAAATTCGGCGACGATGTGGATACGGACGCGATTATTCCCGGTAAATATCTTCGAACAACGGATATGCAGGTTTTTGCCGATCACGCCATGGAAGGCATTGACCCGGATTTTGCAAAAAATGTTCAAAAAGGTGATATCATTGTCGCCGGTGATAATTTCGGATGCGGTTCTTCCCGCGAGCAGGCGCCGCTTGCATTGAAATATGCCGGTGTTTCGTGCATCATCGCAAAATATTTCGCCCGCATCTTTTTCAGAAATGCGGTCAATATCGGACTTCCGATCATTGAAGCGAATATTGAAGCCGAAGACGGTGATGTGATTGAGGTTGATTTGGAAAACGGCTTCGTTCGTGTAATTCCGCGGAACAGTCCCTCGGATGTCCGCGAATATCCTGCCGGAAAACTGCCTGACTTCCTGCTGGATATTTTGAACGACGGCGGGCTTGTGGAACACCGCAAAAAGCAAAATGCTTCAGATTGATCCGGTGATTTTATGAGAACAGCAATCGTTGAAGGCGACGGCATCGGAAAAGAAGTAATTCCGGAAGCGGTTGCAATTTTAGATTATTTCAATGAAACATATGATTGGGGAATTGAAAAAATTCCGGTTGAAGTCGGTCTCGGGAAGTGGGAACAGACGGGGTCTTCAATCACTGATGATGATGTTACTCTTTTAAAATCATGTGATTCGATTCTGTTCGGTGCGATTACAACCGTTAACGATCCGTCGTACAAAAGCGTTCTTTTGAGAATCCGTAAGGAATTGGACCTTTATGCCAATGTCCGGCCGATTCTGCCGATTTCGGGAATTTACAAACTTTTAAAAATCAAAGACCGAAAAGAGGCGGATGTTGACCTTATTATTGTCCGTGAAAACACGGAAGGCCTTTATTCGGGCGTTGAAGAAATCGGCAGTGAGAAATCGACAACGACCCGAATTATCACTCAAAAAGCATCCGAAAGAATTGCCTTATTTGCCTGCGGATTGGCGGCGGAGCGTAAAAACCGGCTGACGGTCGTTCACAAATCCAATGTTTTGAAATCCGATAAACTCTTTTTAGATACCTGCCGGCAGACAGCGGAATCAAAGGACGTTGACGTTTCGGATAAATTGGCGGATATTTTTGCTTACGATATGATCATGTCTCCTGAAAAGTATGATGTTGTGGTGACGACAAATCTTTTCGGCGATATTTTAAGTGACCTCGGGGCCGTTCTGCTCGGAAGCATCGGTTTGGCGCCCAGCGCGAACATCGGGGATAAGCAGGCTTTTTTTGAACCGGTCCACGGCAGCGCGCCTGATATCGCCGGTAAAGGGATTGCCAATCCTGTCGCCGCGATTCTCAGCTTGAAAATGATGTTTGAATGGATGGGAAAAACGCGGGAGGCATGTTTGGTGAGCCGTGCGGTCGCCGTTGCCGTTCATGATAAAATCGTCACGCCGGATTTAGGCGGTAAATATTCGACCAAAGAAGTCGGTAATTTTATTTTAAGCAAGGTCCGCCAGTTAGATGCGGCTTCTTTCTGTTTGGAAAATCCGGAAGATTTGCCGGCGTTTAAAGTTCAGAATCCGTAACAAGAAATAAAATTAAAAGAAAAGACATTTTGTCTTTTCCGTTACATGTTTTTAGAATAATATTGAAATAAAAAAATTCCAAGAATAAAGTCGGCAAACAGAAAAATCCACAAAGCCAAAATAATCTTCAAATCAACGCCCATGAAGACAAAAATCATATTCAGAATAAATAAGCCGATTAATGTCCATTGATATGCCACTTGGCCTGATTTTTGGCGCAGCATGATTTTTCTTTCATCCGAAAATTTGATCTTTTCATCCTGAAGCAGTTTTTCATGCGCTTCTCTGTTCTTTTTCCAATACAGAAATTTTGCAAAAACGACGATATCCGCGAAAATCAATCCGAAACCGATTGAAAAAATCATATTGGAATGGACAAATCTATCGGGGAATTTCAATCCGATAATTATGCAGGCAATCCCCGCGATTAATATCAGCGGAATACTGATTGTATAAGATCTCAAAGCTGATTTCCGTTTTTGGTCAATATATTCACTCATTTTATCACTCTGTTTTTAAATTATATTTTTAATTTGTTGCTTTTACATTTCTTTTTGATATTTCCAAAGATAATAGACCATGACCGCCGTTACGAAAAGGTAAGCCAATACCAGTGTAAGGATGATGACCAGGTCTGTGCCCATCAATGCAAAGGTAATAAGTAAAGCGCCGAAAATGTAAAGTGTCATTGAAAACGCTTTTGATTTCGCTTTATCGGCAATAGCGGTATTCCGTTCATCTTTTTCTTCGATTTCAATCCGTTTTGCTTCTTCCGGATATTTGCCCGCCGTCCAAATATTTGCCAATATACCGACACTGTGCCCGAATAAGCCGGCACCGATACCGATTGCCAGATACGGCAGAATTTCCGTATATCCGGCAAAATCCTGCTTCAAAGTATATAATCCGGCGGCGAACAAAGCAATTCCGGCTGCCAGCAGCACGACATATTTTGCAGTGTTTTGTTTATTTGCGGTTTTACTTTTCATTTTACTCCTCCTCATAGATGAAAACGTTTTCAATATCCGTTTCAAAATACCGCGCTATTTTAAAAGCGAGGATGATGGACGGATTGTAACGCCCGTTTTCCAAAGAACCGATGGTCTGCCGCGAAACTTCTAAGGCGACTGCCAATTCTTCCTGATTAATCCCTTTTTGTTTTCGAAGCTCCTCTAATCTGTTTTTCATTTTATTTCTCCCGAGTTTGATTCGTGAGTTTATTTCATAATTTATGGAAAGTATACTTTACAAATGGAAAGTAAGCTTTCCAACTATATATATGTTTTTGATTTATGTATCAAATCATTAAAATAT
>CAYUQC010000007.1:18599-45892 GCA_964446755.1 uncultured Methanosarcinales archaeon | reverse complement strand
AAAACTATTTTTCGGGGAGCAGGGATTATGGCAAAAGAAAATAAGATTTCAATGGAACACGGCGCGGGCGGCCAGCAAATGCAGTCACTCATCGGGGAAATCATTTTAAAGAATTTCACGCATACAACGGCCGGTTCCGTCGGATTGGACGCATTGGACGACGGTGCGACAATTGTGTTGGACCGCGATTTTTTGAACAGCAACAAAAAAGCGGAACTGGTGATGACCACCGACAGCCATGTCGTTAAACCGATTTTTTTTCCGGGCGGCGACATCGGCAAAGTCGCAATCTGCGGCGCAATCAATGACCTGTCCGTTATGGGCGCGCGTCCGCTTGCCGTCAGCAGCGGCATGATTATTCCGGAAGGGTTTAATATAACGGACTTGGAGAAAGTGGTCCGTTCCATGAACGACGCGCTGGTTGAAATCGGTGTTCCGCTGATAACGGGAGATACAAAAACCGTTGAAGGAACAGCTTTAGACTCGATTATTATTAATATTGCCGCAATCGGCATCTGCGACGCGCCGGTTCGCGACTGCGGCCTGCGGCCCGGCGACAAAATCATCGTCTCCGGCTATATTGCCGACCACGGAATGGCTCTTTTGACCAAACGTGAAGGGTTTGAATTCAATTCGGATTTGGAATCCGATACGGCACCGCTTTGGAAAATGATTGAACCGCTTTTGACCGTTCAAACAACCGCAGGAGAAAGAGCTGTGACTGCCATGAAAGATCCGACACGCGGAGGCGTTGCCGACTCTTTGAATGAAATGGCTCAAAAAAGCAACGTGAGCATTCGAATTTATGAAGAAAAGCTTCCGATTCGGGAGGCTGTCTTCACTTCATGTGAAATGCTCGGGTTGGACCCCCTTGAAATCGCCAATGAAGGAAAAGCCGTCATCGGTGTTCGTCCGGAATGCGCGGAAGCTGTCCTTCAGCTTCTGAGAAGTCATCCGTACGGCAAAGACGCAGCCGTCATCGGCGAAGTCACGGAAGAAAAACCCGGGAAAGTGATTTTGGTATCGGAGCTCGGAAGTACGCGCTATGTCGATGTACCGACCGGAGATCCGATTCCGCGTGTTTGTTAATGAAAGGTGGTTATATGTCTAAAAGCGATAAGAAAAGAAATCAATACATTTTCATTTACGCGACATTTCCCGCGAAAAAGACTGTATTGAAAATATCGGAGAAATTGATTCAGAAAAAACTGGTCGTCTGTGCAAATATCAATGAACACGAGTCAATATATTCATGGAACGGACGCGTTTATGAAGAAAAAGAATACGCCGTTTTCTTTAAAACAAGAGGTGACAAATGGAAAGCGGCCAGAGAATTCATTTTAAAAGAACATCCGTATGAAACGCCTGTTATTCTGAAACTCAAAATCAGAGGTTACAATCCGGGTTTTGAAAAATGGATGAATGACAGTTTGGATAAATAATTTAATAATATCCAAAAAAAGAGATGCCGGAGTATACCGGCAATCTTTTTGTTAAATTTTACAGATTCAGCTCTTTTCCTTTGGGATATTTCACGCTGTAAACCAGGTTGAAAACTTTTGTTTCGCCCGGCTGCATATCATATTCCCATGTCACGACGCCGATATCTTCTTTGTTGACAGAGAACGGTGTCGATTCTTTGGACAGTTCGACCGTGATTTCTTTGTTGGAAGATATCGGATACTGATCTTTTAAAATCATGCGGCCTGCGGTTGTACGGTTATTGCGGACGGTCAGCCGGTAAGCGAATTCCTGTTTCACATCGCTTCCGAACAAGCCTTTGCTACTGAATTCTTTGAGTTTCTCACGCTTCACGGTCACACGCCTGTCCGTTCCGAGCGTCAATGACAGTTTGTCATGCGTCGAATCGGCGTTGATGTAGGTTTCGCCGATGAAAGTGCCGTCATACGTGACATTCGCCGTACCGCTGAGCAAACCCAAGCTTTCCCAACCTGCAATTTCCGCAATCAGATAGGTTTCGTAATCCAATTTCGGTGCACAGTAATAAATAAATGAAGCACTCACTTCACTGCTTTTGAGTTCGATGCTTTGCTCTTTACCGCTGCCGGGGATTGAATACGGCAGATCGATTTCATACGTGACGTTCAATTGATTTTCGGACTCGGTAACGAAATCTTCCATGCCGCTTTTCAGCGTGATAACGTAAGCGCCGCCGGGCGCATGATAACCGAGTGTTGAAGCCACCGCGGCCGGCTCCAAATAAACGTTTTCCTTAATCATCGATTGATCGAGTGTATAAAAATAACCGGAATCAACAACAGAACCGTCAACAACATAAATCGGTTCAGAATAGGCGGAATCACAGCATTCTTCTTCAGGAGCCATAACCGCAGAAATCTCCGCCGCTTTTGAATCATACGAATAGGCATTCTGAACCAGACGGGCATTGTTCTTTTGAAATTTCATATGCTCCGTCGGCACGGCTGCACGCGGGCGGTACGGCTCTACAAAGTTTAAAAACCAGGCATTAAAGAGCGGCGCCGTTTTCCCCATACTCGGAACGGCTGTTGAAAGCGTGATTTTGACCTTTTCCCAATCAATGCCCGTTGTCTGACGGACTTTGGCTTTGGAAACGACTTTAATAGGGCTGTCGGCTGAGGCCACATTGATATCATGGTAAGGATACCATCCGGCATTAGCCGTATAACAGCGGATCATCAAATCGCAGTCGGTGTCGGCAGGCGCGGAAAGGTTCAACTTTAAAACGCCCGACGTTTTGGTATTTTTAGCCGATTCCTGATTAAACTGGGCCGACAAATCGTTTATTTTCTCACGGATTGAAGTCGATTTTTCGCGGTCTTCGAAAAGAGCGTCTTCCAACTCAACGGATTTTGTTTTGAAAAAGTCCAGCGCTTTCATCAAATCATCAATGTCGGCTCCTTTTTTCGGACCGGACGTTTTCTTTTCGATACTCTCACGCAGCATATTCAGCATTTCTTCATTGATATGAATCGCCGTGTTGACTTTTTCATATTCTTTCTGCTGCGTTTTGATTTCCTCTTTTAATTTCTGTGCCTGTTCCCCCAAAGATTCATCACTCAGGTAATTCACCGAAAATTCAAAAGAAGAAACAACGACACCGTTTGTCGTCTTCACTTTGATGCTTTTCGGATCTGTGCTCGGGCTGAAACCGTCCACATAAACTTCGCTGCTGCCTTTGACAAGAGCCGCTTTTGCCGTGTGTACCAACTCGGCACCGTTATAAAAAACTGCGGCCTCTTCGACTTTTGATGAAATAATATAATCTTCCATAGCTATTGCCTCCAATAATTAAATTTCTTTAAAATCCCGTACCGCTGCTGTTCACTTCGGAACCGGTTCATTGCCGGCGCAGGCGGTCATTTATGGCATTTCCGGCATTTCCAACGGACAATGATAACGGAAAGACCTTCTTTTTCAATTTCTTTAGAACTCGCTTCTAAGAGCAATTGCATCTCATCATTTAAAACTTCTTCTGAGACAGAGACATCAAAATCAAAAGATCGGACCGTGTTCACAGCGGAATTCGAACCTGAACAGACTGCCGCACGGATTAAATTTTCAGGATCATAAACAGATTGTCCGCCGGTCATTGCCGCTGCCGAATTCTGCATAACATAAATGAGTTGGGAAACGCCTTTTTCTGCCGCTTCAACCAAACTGAGCAAACCCGAATGGAAAAAACCGAAATCGCCGATGACGGCAATTGATTTCTTGACCGCGGCACGGCTGACGCCTGAGCCGATACCGATGCCTGCACCGAGGGAAACGGCGGAATCTAAAACGGAAAACGGGGCGACAATGCCGTACATCGAACATCCGATGTCACCTGTCACCGGCAGTTTTGTTTTTTCTTTCAATTGCCCGAGCATTTCATAAAAAGCGGGATAAAGACAGCCGTTGCAGAAATAAGAACTTTCGGGCGGCCGTTTAAATATTTCAATATCCGTTGAAACCTGAACAGACGGTATTTTTAAATTTTCAATTGCGGATAAGATGTGCGCTTCAGCCGTGCTGCCGAACGGCAGATGCCCGGAACGTTTGCCGATGACATTTCCGAAAATGCGGATTTGATCTTCAATGAACGGTTCGGATTCTTCGACGACTAAAACCGTTTTGTGTTTTTCCAAAAATTTCCGGATTTGAGAAACGGGAAGCGGTGAAACGACGCCGAGTTTTAAAACAGAAATGTCGGCCGCCGCTAATGAAATATTATTTTCCCGAACAGATTTCAAAACCTTCTGAACACGGGCGGAACAGTATCCCGATGTGATGATACCGACTGTTTCCTGACGGTTTGTTCCGGCATTTTCAATCCGGCAGAAATCGGCGGCGGTTTTTGATAAAATTGAATCATTGATGTGATGGGAACGCTGATACCGCCCTTTCATCCGGTATTGCCAGACGGATTTGTCGGTTTTCAATTCAACGTCCGGAGAATTTGACGGTGCCGTTGAGATTTCCGACTCTTCGTTTAAACAGGCGGCTGTCACGCGCACAATAACGGGCGCTTTGATTTTTTCAGACAGCTGAAAAGACGCCGCCAAATAATCATAAATTTCCTGCGGTGTGGCCGGATCAAAAACGGGTGATCTTGAAAGACTGCCGTAATACCGGGAGTCCTGAGAGTTCTGCGACCCCGAAACTTCGGGGTCGTCCCCGGCTAAAATAACAAGACCTGCCCCGACGGTATGAATCATAGACGTCATCAGCGGATCAGCCAAAACATTCATGCCGACATGTTTGACAACAACAAGAGAACGTTTCCCCGAAAAAGAAGTTCCGAGAGCCCATTCAAAAGCAATCTTTTCATTCACGAACCATTCGGCTGCGGATGAGAATTCGGGCGATTCCTGAAACGCTGTGACAACATCCGTTATCGGAGAGCCGGGAACGCCGAAGACGGCACTGACACGATTGTCGGCGGCGGACTTGAGAACAGCTTGAAGACCCGATAAAAAAGTCATGAAAAGAAATAGGCGGGAGGTATATTTAGTTTTTAGTAAAAAAAATAAAAAAGAAAGCCGAAATAATTCGGCTTAACTTATTTTATGCGTAAACAGGTTCATCGTGTGTCGGGTAAATTGTTCCGTAGTCGGGGTAAACCGGCTGTTCGATTGAAATCACCTGAACACGCTGCCAGTTGGTCATGTTGAAAATATGGATTTCCTTGTTGGAAAACACATACAGTGAATCGCCGATATAAGCGGAGCGGACAACATACCCTTCTTTGTGAACATCTTCCTTCATCAAATTGATTTGACCGTCTTTGATTTCAAAGACATACGCCGTGTCGGAACCTGAAACAATCATAAGGTTCTTGGCGGCATTCCAGGTAAATCCGTGGTAGTCGTGAACACTGACGTATTCGTCGGCATTGAAGTAGAAGACATCCAGTTCAATCGGATTCTGCGGATCGGAAACGTCATAGAGGGAAAGCTTTGTGCGCATATCTCTCCAATCGCCTGTGTAACCGAAACCGACAAGAAGCGTGTCACTGATCGGGTAAATATAGCTGTAAGTACCCTGGAGTTTCATTTCACCGAGGACGGACGGGCTTTCCGGATTGCTCAAGTCAATCAGAAGGAACGGGTCATTATCGGTATATGTCATCAGGTAAAGAGTGTTTCCGATGTAACGTGTCGTTTGGACATATTCGCCGGCTGCGACGTTGTCAAGTGTTCCGACAGTTTCCATTTCGGCATTCAAAACACTGACCATGGACCGAACCGTGCTTTCTTCGGTTCTGTAATCGTCACCGACGGTCGAAACAACACGCAAGTAACCGTCTTTTTCATCCATTGCGAATTTGTCATTGATTCTGCCGGGGACAACGCCGGAAACGACATCAAAGGTTTCCAAGTTGACTTTGGTAATTGTGGTCTTTTCGGCTTCAATGATTAACGCGGATGCGTAAGCGTTGTAGTCTTTGTAGAAGGACTCGTCGAATTCGGTGTACTCTTCTTCCGTCAGTTCGGAGGTGTAGTTACCGATTGCTTCAGAGACCGCCATATATTTGATGCGTGTGCTCAAATCGTATCCCATCACTTTTTTGATGTACTTCATGGTATCGGACGGCAGATATTTTGAACCGTTTGACTCAATGAAATCCAAAAACATGATTTGGGTGTCAGGGTAATAGTAATTGGTCAAATACAAGTTGTCACCGGAAACAAACATCATTGTGCTGTAAGAGCCGATGAAAGCCTTCGTATTTTCAACGCCCCCGGTTTTAACATCCAGCTTTGTAACGTAATATGTCATGTCGGCATCGGGTCTGATGATGTCGGGACCGTACGGGTAATAGCAGTCGGCGTAAGCCAATTCTTTACCCATGTATGTCATCGGGAAAACACCGAAGTCGTATTCATTAGCCACAAAATACAACTTGTCTTCAATGAGGCGGGAGTCGACATAATATCCTTCATATTCCTGTTCCCACATCACCTTCGGGTTTGCGGGGTCGGAAATGTCGTAAGCAATAATTTGACTCTCCTTGTATCCGGTTGCGATGGTGATTAAGAGGTCATCGGCCAGATAGAGGTTGCCGCCGGTTTCCTTAATTTGCGAAATAATGGATGCGGTTTCCGCAGGCATGGCATTGATGACAAGCGTTATTTGATACGTATCGTACGTGTAGTAAGGATACTTGGAATCATTGTGAAGTGTAACGTTTGTCGGATAGTAAAGACTCGGCGTGTAGTAAATGATTTTACCGTCTGTTTTCACAATGTCGGCTTCATCAACACCGGCGATTTGGACGTTTGTTTGGGAATAATCAACGCCGGCCGAATTGACGCCTTGATCCACTGAAGATTCCGTCGTTGCCGCTTCAGGCGCCGTTGCGGTTGACTTTAAAGAATCGCCGCCACCCGAAAGATACCGGGTGATAGAAGGACTGCTGTTTTCAAGATAATTTTTCATTTCTTTCTCGGAATTAAACGATGTCATACCGACGTTGTTCAAATCCTTGCTGCTCTTATCGGCTGATAAACAGCCGCCGGCAATGACTGCGCCGGCAATGACAAGACACAAAACCAAGAGGATATGCATTTTGTATTTCATGGTAAAACCTTCATTTCGAAATTGATCGAATTCGTTTTTATGAACGGATAATTATTATAAGGAATTTCAATGCCGATAAGCTTAAATGGAAAATTAAGTGCAGCGGCATTGAAGCTGTAATGAAAAAGAGGGGCAGATTCTATTTATATATTTATTAAGCTGCAAACAGATTTGCAGTTAACAGGAGAACGTTTGAAGAATATTACCGGAAACTGTTAAAGTGTAAAATATAATAAAAAAGGAAACGCCAAAGCCGTTTCATTTCTTAATCATTTTGCTGCCGTTTCTTTCCCTTCGGCTCCTTTATTTCCTCTTTCGGTTTTAGTTTCAATATAAAACTTTATTTCATTAATCTGCTTTTATATTTTCTAAAAGAGTTATCACAGATCGATTCGGGTTAAATGTTTTTATTTACGTGTTGATGAAATTATATAATTATTCAAATAAACTATATAAAAATAACAATATTGAGTTTTTGCCGGGTCGTTATTCACAACCAAACAATTTTAATTGACATCTGCATTTTAACTCAAATATTGGATTCGCGGATAGTTCAGGTGATTTATTGCAGACAACGACACAACTTTTGATTCTTGCTTTTTTCGTTTATTGGGCAATTGTTTATTGGCTTAAAAGAAGAGGCACATTGGCGAAATACAACATCTCGGCCACCGGTCCGATTTTGATGATTGAAACAACCAAAGGGCTTCATTTACTGGATAAAATCGCAGCACCAAAACGGTTTTGGCGCCTGTTTGCAAATATCGGCATTGTTCTGATGTTCGCCGGCATGATCTTCATGTTTTCTCTGGTTGTTTTTTCAGACATCGCTCTCTTGCAGCAGGCATTGGACGGCGTCGCGATGGAGCCGAACGAATTCACTGAAATCCAAAACATTTTTCTGATCCCGGGCGTTAATCAGTTCATTCCGCTGGTCTGGGGTTTCATTGCCCTTATTGTCGCTGTTTTCATTCATGAGATGATGCACTCCGTCCTTGCCCGTGTTGAAGATGTTAAAGTTCATTCTGTCGGTTTGATTGTGGCCCTTTTTCCCATCGGCGGATTTGCAAAAATCGATGACAAACAGCTTTACGGTGATGAACTGGATGCTCTGGACGAACCCGGACCCGAATCGCAAGACGGATTCAATGACTTAACGGCAACCATTGAAGAAATCCGCGAACATGAAAAGGCCGATAAAGAATATACGGAAGAACCGGCCCGGATTGCTGCCGATTCGGCCGGCACAGCCGAAAACAAATCAAAAGAGGAACCTAAAGCGGCCACCAAAACACAGCGCTCCCGCATTCTGGCTGCAGGCGTCATGTCTAATTTCGTCGTTGCTTTGATTGCCGCGATGCTCTTTTTCGGACCGGTCATCGGCGCGATGGCGCCTATCGGTAATCTTCAAATCACGGATATGGATAACGCATCCGTTTCCTCGGGGCTGACAAAGGAAATGGTAATCGTCAGCATCAACGGTCAAAAAGTAACCGATATTCAATCAGTAAATCAGGCACTTGCCGGTACATCTCCCGGTGATTCGGTGACCGTTCAGGCGTCCTATGACCGGGTGACAGAGAATTATACAATAATCACGGATGCGTCGGCGGAAAATGTGAATTATGCCGGCATATTGGTTTCATCCGTCAATGCCGGCTCGCCCGCCGAAGCGGCCGGTCTGCAGCCCGACTCCCTGATCTTCAAGATTGACGGTGAATACGTAATTGACGCCGACGGTTTTTCGGCAGCGATGGCTCAAAAAAGTCCAGGGGAGACGGTTGTCTTTACGGTAAAGGAGTATAATGAAGAAGGCGTTGAAACCGGAATCAAAGATATTTCCGTTGTTCTCGGCGAAAACCCCGGCAATCTGTCCAAAGCTTATATCGGCATTTATTATTCAGGCGGGCCTCTTTATGTCGGCTTGCTGGGAATTTCCGCCGGCGTATTCAATGCGGAAGGATATCTGACATTCTTAAAAACGCTTCCTTCAATGCTTTACACCTTTGACTTTTCCGCACCGAAAGAATCGGTTCTGACAATTTTATCGGGCTGGCTTATCGTTATGATGATGCCGTTTTTGAGCATACTCGGAGAAGGATTCGGCGGCTTTACGGGACCGATGATGCAGTTCTTTGAACCTGTCGGATGGGCCGAGCCGTTCGGAATCGGCATCTTCTGGATTGCCAATCTGCTTTACTGGATTGCCTGGCTGAACTTTTATGTCGGTCTCTTCAACTGCCTGCCGGCAATCCCGCTTGACGGCGGTCATTTGTTCAGGACGTATTTTGTCAAAATAGCCGAAAAGCTTAAAATGAATCCTCAAAGGGCAACACGTTTGTCTTTCAGAGTCAGCACTTATTTGACAGGCTTTATTTTCCTGTCATTCCTGATGATGTTTATTTGGCCGTATATCGGATCATATATTCTTCGGCTCTTCAATCTCAGTTGAATTAACATCGGCTCAATCGGCGGCTGCAAAAACTATAAAATCAAAGACACCGTCTTTGAGCCCGATATTCATGGGCCTATAGGGTAGCGGATATCCTGACGGACTTCGAAACAATCTGCTTGTGAAGACATCCGTCGACTTGCGTTCGAGTCGCAATAGGCCCGTTTCTTTTTTTATAAAAAATAAAACAGCTTGAATCTTGATTGATATTGACCGCTTCTGATTCGATTTTGGGGAACTGCACGCTCTTTACGGTGTACCGCTCATTTTTACCATAATCCGCACTCGGATTGTATTTTCAAAAATACGGTTTACTTCACTGCCAAAAATAAAGAATCAATGAGAGAGAAACGAAAAAGAAATAAAAGAGAAGAAACGGCTTTCGCCGTTTTATTTTAGAAATCAGAATTAGTGGCTGCCGATTTCGCCTTTGACGATATTCACAACGGTAATTTCGAAGACAAGTGTTTTGCCTGCAACCTCGCGGTTGAAGTCAATAATGATTGTCGTTTGTGTGATTTCCTTAACAATGCCTTCAGCAACGGCGCCGTTTTCCGTCACCAGCATCAGTTTGTCACCGACTTCGGGTGTTGACCCAAGGCTTTCGATGACGACTGTTTTGTTGTAAGTAACAACCGCATCGGGGTTGTACGGATAAGCGTCTTCCGGCGGAATCGTCACGGTTTTATTTTCGTGCGGTTTCATGCCGATAACGGCATTTTCAAATCCGGGGATAACTTGATGTTCTCCCACAACAAATGTCAGGGGTGCACGGCCGTCTTCGCCCGTATTGGAATCAAAAACGGTTCCGTTTTCATATTTTCCGATATAATGAACGGAAACGGTATCACCGTCTTCAGCTTCAACAACAGACGGTCCCGGATAAAGAGCAATTGCAATAACCGAGAAGATTAAGAGAACGGCGAATAAACCGCCTACAATTGCCAAGAGTGGATTTACTTTTTTTGCCATATGTATAACCCGATATGATTTTTTTATATTAAACTCTGTAAATCATATATCATAGAATCATGAGTAATAAACATGATAAATCAAAAACGCCGTCTGAAACGATGATTTTGAAAAATGTTTGTAAAAACCGAAATAAGATTAACAAATTTCAGACATTCCTGCGGTTTGTATAATTATACAAAACAATGACAGGTATCAATTGATTATGAAAAGAATCCTTTATTTAAAAAAGTTACCTTCGGAAAAACTGTTTTTCATCTTATTAAAAACGGAATATATAAATAAAACAGAATGGATTTATCAATGCATAATTATAAAATTTCCGAGAAATCCGCGGAAATTCAAAATGAAAAATGAGAGGGAAAAACATGGAAGAACAATCCGGAAAAGAAATTGTAAAAAGTATCGGCGACAAAATGGGTTTTACGCCCCATGTTCTGGAAACCTTAGCGGAACTTGATGAAGATTTTGTCAAACGTTACGGCCGCTGCGACGGCAGACTTTTGACCGACGGTGTCCTCCCCGCAAAAACGAAAATATTGATGGCGCTTGCCGTTGTCGCATCCAAACAATGCGAATCATGCGTGATGTCACAGATGAGAAGCGCGATCCACAACGGTGCCACCAAAGAAGAAATCATGGAAACGATGGAAGTCATTTCGATTACATCCGGCGCCCCCGCCGTTGCCGCCTGCCGCGAAGCATTAAGAGTGCTTCTTCTGGAAGGTAAAACTGAAGGCGGTAATCACAAGAGAGATTAAACAAACTGAAAAGATGATCTTTCATCTTTTTAAATTTTTGAAAAACCGCTTTTTTTATAGAAATAATAAATACCACAGATGCCGGTGATATTGATGACCGCGATCAGCAGATAAGAAACCGGTTTTCTGTATTTTGACATGTATCCCGAATCTGATATCTGAAGTTCCGGCAAAAAAGAATCGGATGATTTGACCGCATAATCCGATAAATCAACAGACGTATCGGATATGATTTGAAATTTGATTTCGGATGGGAGATATTTAATTTTTGAATCGCTTGTGTCCCATTTCAGCAAATAACTTCCGGGTGTCAGTCCGGCAATTGAATAATTTGAAAAACCGTTGTACCGGTCAAATCCCAACGAATTAAAAACTTCCGACTCGCCGTCCCCGGTCAGCTGAAATAATCGGATTTGAACAGGTTCAGGTGCCCGGAGATAAAAAGCCGCTTTTTCTTTGACCGGCAGAATTTTTCCCTTTGAAAATCGCGGATGCGTTTGAATATTGAAAAGGGACATTAAAGTCGGCGCAATATCTTCCTGTCCCGTTGCTTCAAGATAAACAACATCTTTCCGAACCGAATTGCCGTAAACAATGAACGGAATATTCAAGGCCTCCTTTGTTTTGGAGTATTTGGCCGAACTGTGGCCGCCGCTCTTTTTATCCTGCGCTTCAAAAGCCATGCCGTGGTCGGCCGTGAAAAAGAAAAAAAGATTGCTGCGGCGGCATTTTTCAAACAGTTTCTCCAAATCCTTGTCAAGTTTTTCAACGGCATCCAAATAGGCATAATAACCGCGGTAATGTCCTGTTGAATCCACGGCGCCGATGTTGACGACAACAACAAATTTTTGTCCGGGATATTTTTCCATGACGCATAAAACGCCGTGAGCGGTATCCAATCCCCACCGGTTGTATCCGGCATATTTTTCGCCTGTGCCTTTCGTATCAATATAAGAAGAAGCGCTGGTTTTCTGAGAGTTAAAGACGGAAACGATGTCATTGATAATTCTTTGGTCGGAACCTCCAAAAGAATTGGCCTGAACTGTAAAATCCATCTTATTGACCGAATTTGTTTTATCGTAAATGATGACATCGAATTTGTTCCTCATGGATTCAAAATCCCCGCGCTGCATGACGCCGATACACAGAAAACCTTCCTCCCTTAAAATATCCAAAAAAGATGAATCCGCGTATCCAACCATTTCAGCATCTGCTGCCGGATTCCCCGTCACCAAAACAGAATGTCCCTTCTCAGTAACTGGAACAGGAACTTTCATTTCAGAAATTCGAAAACCGTTGTTCCAAATGTTTGACAAGACCGGAACGGCAACTTTTTGAACAGATTCACCTGCAAGAGTTTCCCCTTTTAATTCGGGAAACAAATAATAAGAACCGAGTCCGTCAATAATCAGAAAAACGGCGCTGTCGGGTAAATCATTGTTTTCATTCAGATCCGTATAAAACGCCCGATTGAGAGGCAGGCCGGAATCGTCGGCAATAGCGGGCGCGGCAAAAGACAATACGGCCGAAAAAAGCAAAAAAGATAAAACAACAAGCGAAACGGAACGAAAACGATTGATTGATGCCATGGATTTGACAAAATGCCCGGAACATAATTAGCTGCCGAAATTTTCAAAACAGAAAGCTTTAAATCAAAATTTAAATGTATTTTTCAGCACAAGGACCGTTTTATCATGAAAATCAATCCCCGCTGCACATATTGTCTTTTATCGCGCATTCATTATCAATGCAATCTGGTCACCGAAGATGACGGCTTGATCCATAAAGTCATGAAAGAGTGTATTTCTGCTTTAAATGACGAATATGACCCGTCGCGGACATCAACGCATATCGGAACCGCTGTACACCGCCGTTGTTTTGAAGTCCTTGAAAATCATGACCCGTACAAAGAAGTGAAGGAAATAAACAACCGGACGGCTTTGGAACTTCTGCCGTCTGTTCAAAAGATCATTTACGGCGAAAATGAAAAAGGCGAAGCATATACGGTTGAAAACAGCCCGCAGCCTTTGGAAGAAACTTTTGAAAAGGCCGTCCTTGCGGCAGTCATCGGGAATTATTTTGATTTCGGCATTATGGGGCTTGACGCTTCCGATGAAGATTTCAAACTTAAATTTAACTCATTTTTTGAGAAAGGTCTTGACATCAATGATACAAAAGAAATGATGAAACGGCTTCAAAAAGTTGTCTATCTGACGGATAACTGCGGTGAAATCGTTTACGACCGCGAAGTTCTGAAAGTTATCAAACACATTCAGCGGTTTCAGTCTGAAAACACTATGAAGAAAACCCCCGAATCAGACGTCTTCGAATTGATTTTGGTCGTGAAAGGAGAGCCGATTCTGACTGACGCAACAATGACAGATGCCGATGAATTGGATATGATATCCGTGGCAGACCGGATTTTAACAACGGGATCGAACGCCATTGGTGTGATTTTAGAAGAAATGCCGCCTGAAACCGTTCGGGCCATGGAAGAGGCGACATTGATTATCAGCAAAGGTATGGCGAATTACGAAAGTTTGTCGGATGAGAAATCAATTCGACCGATTGCATACCTCCTTCGCTCCAAATGTGAGGCGATTGCCGACTCCTTGGGTGTTGAATTAGGAAAGTCCGTAGCAAAACTGGAGACGGAATGAGAAAATGCCGGAACAGACCGAGATGTATGATTTAATTGTTGTCGGCGCCGGGCCGGCCGGCGCGACGGCGGCTAAACTTGCGGCGGAAGCAAATTTAAAAGTTCTTCTTCTTGAAAAAATGAAAATCCCGCGAGAAAAACCCTGTTCGGGCTTTTTGATTCAAAAATCAGTCCGATTTATTGATCAACATTACGGAGAGATGCCGAAAAATGTTTTCTGTCAACCCGAAAATACCGGGGGTTTTATTTTGACAAATGAAGACGGCAGAGAATTCCGGTTTGAAAGCCCGGGACTCAATATATGGCGCGATGCTTTTGACGGATGGCTGGCAAAAAAAGCGGAAGAAGCAGGCGCCGATGTCCTTGAGGAGGCGTTTGTCGTAAATGTTGAAAACAATGACAGAAACATAACTGCCTGTTTAAATGACGGCACAGCCTTCCGTGCAAAATATGCCGTCATATGTGAAGGCGCTGCGGGAAGTCTGAAAAACAAAATAACGGGGCACAAAGAGAAAAAAATTATTACCTATCAGACATTCTGCCGCGGTTCGATTCGCCTGGATCCGAAATTTTTTTACGCTTACTTACAGGAAGAATTCTCAGAATATGATGCCTGGATCAACTTTAAAGACGGGTGTATTATTTTCGGTGTTGCCGTTGAAAATCCGGAAAATATTCAGAAATATCATCAGAGGTTTGCTTCCTTTTTGAAAGACAAATACGGCATGAAAATTGATGAAATCCTCAACGAAGAAAAATGGCTGATGCCGAAAATTCTGCCAGAATACCGAACGGAAGCGGTCTGCGGCAGAATATTGTTTGCGGGAGAGGCAGCAGGGTTTTTAAATCCGATGGGTGAAGGGATTTCATCCGCCTTTTTGACGGGAAAAGCAGCAGCTTGCGCCGTCAAAATTGCTTCGGATGAAGAAGCGGCACCGGGCCGGCTCAAAGAGCTGTATGAAAAAAAGATAGAAGACGAGCGCAGCTATATGATTCGGCAGTGGAAATTAACGGGGAGTTTGTCCGCCCGTTTTGCACAACAATTATAAATAAACAATCCGCCTTGTTTTAAAAAACCGCGATTTGGTTTATTCGAATTTTTGAATTTAATTGACAGAGTCATAAAAATTTATTATTTTTAAGAGAAGCAGGTACAGATGGACATGTCTAAAGTTAAAGTTGCAATTAACGGATACGGCACCATCGGCAAACGCGTTGCTGATGCTGTTGCGCTCCAGGATGATATGGAAATAATCGGGATTTCAAAAACCCGACCGAATTTTGAAGCCAAAACGGCCGCAATGAAAGGATATGACATTTATGCACCTGCCGAGAAGATGGACGCGTTTAAAAGCGACGGCTATACGGTCGCCGGTTCTATAGAAGATATGGTTAAAGCCGCCGACATCGTGGTCGACTGCACGCCCGGGAAAATCGGCGTTTCCAACAAAGCGCTTTATGAAAAAGAAGGCGTGAAAGCTATCTGGCAGGGCGGTGAAAGCAAAGACATCGCTCCGATTTCATTCAACGCCGAAGCCAATTATGCTGATGCGGTCGGCGCCGATTATGTCCGCGTTGTTTCCTGCAACACAACAGGCCTTTGCCGCGTGATTTACCCGCTTGATCAAAAATACGGCGTTGAAAAAGTCCGCGTCACCATTGTCAGAAGAGGCGGCGACCCCGCAGACATTAAAAGCGGCCCGATTGACGCGTTGGTGTTGGATCCGATCAAATTGCCGTCACACCACGGCCCGGACGTTAAAACCATTATGCCCCACATTAATATTACATCCGCGGCAATTAAAGCCCCGACTTCTTTCATGCACCTGCACGTACTGAACATTCAGCTGAAAAAAGAATGCAGCGCAGAAGATGTGAAAAGTCTGTTTGCTTCCCGGCCCCGCATTCAAATGATTGCGGACGGTATTTCCGCCACGGCACAGATCATTGAGTTCGGCCGTGATTTGGGAAGACCGAGAAACGACATGTGGGAAAACTGCGTTTTCAGAGATTCGGTTTCCGTTGACGACGGCGAACTTTATTTCTTCCAGGCGATCCACCAGGAATCCGACGTTATTCCCGAAAACGTCGATGCCATCCGCGCTATGATGTCTCTAGAAAAAGACAATATGAAATCCGTTGAAAAGACAAACAAAGCGATGGGCATCGGACTTTGCTGAAATAAACATTGAATTCTATCATGTCTGCTGAAATTACGATTCAAAACGATTGGGCGGAAAAATACCGCCCGAAAACATTTAAAGATTTGATCGGCAACAAAAAAGCCCTTCATGAGCTTCGCTTGTGGGCGGAAGAATGGGAAAAAGGTATCCCCGAGAAAAAAGCTGTCATTCTTTACGGAACGGCCGGCATCGGCAAGACATCTTCCGCAGCTGTATTGGCGGCTGAAATGGGATGGGAATACGTGGAGATGAATGCCGGCGACCAAAGAACAGCAGATGTGATTGAACGCATTGCGGGCGCAGCGTCCAAAACGACGACTCTTTTCAGCCACGAGATCGCTGAAGACGGAAAAAAATCATCCGGCAAGCGGCTGATTGTTTTGGACGAAGCCGATAATCTGCACGGCACGTATGATAAAGGCGGCAGCAAAGCGATTGCCGATGTCATTGATAAAACAACACAGCCAATTTTATTGATAGCCAACGATGTTTACGGTATTACGCAGACAATCCGCTCCAAATCTTTGGAAATCGAATTTTCAAGAATCCAAACCAGATCCTTGGTACCCCTTTTGACAAAAATCTGCCAAAACGAAGGCATCTCAGCCCATGAAAACGCGATTTTAAAAATTGCCGAAAATGCCGGCGGCGACGTCAGAAGCGCCGTCAACGATTTGCAGGCGGTTTCAGTCGGTAAAACGGAAATTACCGAAGGAGACATTGTCGTCTCGGGCCGGGACGTGAAAGAAACGATTTTTAAAGCTCTTGTCAAGGTCTTCAAGGGACATCACCGTTCGGACGCTTTGGACGCTGTCAGAACGCTTGATGAGACCCCTGAAGATTTAATATTGTGGGTGGATGAAAACCTGCCGACTCAATTCCCGAACCTGGATGCAAAAGGAAAATCCGCCGAAGGCGGTGTCAATCCGGATGTTGCAAACGGATACAAGGTTCTTTCAAAAGCGGATTTATATCTCGGACGCGTGCGCCGCCGCCAGACGTACCGGATGTGGCGCTATGCCGGTTTTATGACAACAGTCGGCCCGATGTCTGTCCGTTCCAAAGATTATTCCGGATTTATCAAATATACGTCACCGTCAAAATGGAAACGGATGGGTCAATCCCGGTCCGTCCGCAATATGCGGGACAACATCGCCGTTAAAATCGCAGCCCGTCACGGTAAATCCATGCGCGTTTCCCGCAATGAAATTATTCCGTACTACCGGAGACTGATGGAAAACGAAGAATACGCCGTTGCGCTTGCCGGTGAATCTGATTTTGATATGGACGAACTGGTTTATTTGCTGAAAGCAAAATCGGCAACGAAAAAAGTGCAGTCGGTTTACGAAAAATCCCGCTTTATCGCCGATGCGAAACGTCCGGCGGAAACAGAATTCTTTAAAACGTCGGAAACCGAGAAAAGAAGCAATGCGGCAACAGCTGACAAAAACCAACTGACGCTTGAAGAAATCGCGAAGAAGAGCGAAGAGAAGAAAGCGGAAGAAATTAAAGCGAATGAAGAGAAAAGTGAAGAAAAACCGAAAAACCAGAAGAGTTTATTTGATTTTTGATTTTCATATTTTTATTTATTTTTGGAAAACTGCGGTTCAATTTATCTCTTTTTTTTGAAAAACGGTGCTGCTCGTGCGCAACGGCGCTGCCGAGCAAATTCTGTTTTGCAACCGTGTTACAGCGGTGTAAGCCGCCCAAATCACGCAGCGATTTTTCAGCAAACATCCCCCTCCTTATGCAAAACAGAAACAGACTTCAACCGGAAACAAACACCGTCTTCTCACTGCCTGTAAAAACCGTGAGCAAAGCGAGCGATTTTTATTTTTCAACTTAGTTTTTTGCGGACCGTTTCGTAGAAACAGGCATCGGAGAACTTAACAAATCTGCCGGGGTAACGCGCGCGTTTGATTGTAACGGTATCGTTTTCATTGACATGGATGAAATCTTCCCGCCGTTCGGTTTCAATTTCGGGCGGCGTGACAACTTTTCCGTCCGTCACGACGACAATTTCTTTATTCGGCATTTTAACACGGACAGTGATGTCGCTGTCAAACGGAACGACCCACGGGCGCGATGAAAGCTTAAACGGCGCAATCGGGACGATCAGTATCGCATCGACTTCGGGCGTGACAATCGGACCGCCGGCGCTCATCGCATAAGCGGTTGATCCGGTCGGCGTCGCAAAAACAATTCCGTCGGCGCGGATTTCTCCGAGCAGACGGCGGTTGACAAAAATTTCATACGTAATCATTTTGGCCGGATAAGCGGACGTGGCTACAACTTCATTAATCGCGTTGCCGATAAATTTACCGTTGATAGAAAGTTCCAGGCGCGGGCGCTCGTCGTACATGAAACCCGAAATGGCTGTCTCAATCGCCCGGATCGCGTCATCGGGATCAACATCCGCCAAAAATCCGAGCGTCCCCATATTGATTCCAAGAATCGGAATGGGGTCGGGCATTTTAGACATATTCCGGAGAATAGTACCGTCTCCGCCGAGAGAAATAACAAAGTCGATACCCGCGTCTTTCATTCGGGCGACGGAAATGCCGCGCTCTTCCATATTCAAATATTTGGCGGGTGAAGAAGAAAGATAAATTTCAACACGGTCTTTGAAAGTGTCAACGATCTTTCTGATCATTTCAAGCGCCGCCTCACTGTCGCAGCGGGAAACGATAGCGATTTTCTTGACAGTTCCCTGATAATAATACCAATCGCCCCGGCAATCGATTTCAGGGAAGGTGATCAGATTTAAAATTTCCTGATGAATCATACCGTTTGAAGCCACCAGATTTACGGGCTTAATGTGGTTATCCGGCAGAAAAACCGTATTGCCGACACCGTCGGTCACAATACCGCCGGCCTCTTTCACGATCAATTGACCCGCACCGATGTCAATCAGACGCAGTGTGCGGCGCACGTCAATAAAAGCGTCGATTTTGCCGGCGGCGACGTAACACAGTTCAAGCGCAACGCTGCCGAGAACACGCACTTTCTGAACCCGGGAACAAAGTTTAGCGGTCCTGTCCGTGTTTTGGCGGTACCCGTAAGCGCTGATTGTCAGTTCACGGACGGCGGAAGCTTTGGAAGACATGATTTTTTTGCCGTTCATGTAAGCGCCTTTTCCGGTTTCGGCATAGAATTCATCACCGTTGGCGAGATTACAGACGTAGCCGAAATAAATACCGGTTAAATCAGGTTTTGAGAACGCGATGGACACACTGTAAAACGGAATGTCGTGGATAGCATTCGTTGTTCCGTCCAGCGGATCAACGATCGCTGCGAATTCAATGTTGTTGACATCACCGAGGATGGTTTCACCGAGCTCTTCGCTGATGATTCGGATTGAACGGCCGGATTCTTTAAAGCGTTTGATCATGGCATCTTCAGCTGCCAAGTCAATGCGTTTGGTATCGGTGCCGTCGGCGCCGATAAACATGAACTCTCCGGCCTCATTCGTGCCTTCCAGAAATGAAATGGCGGCGCGGATATCCGTATAAACGGCGCGGCAAAGTTCCAATAATTCGGGATTCGGAGAAGAATTTTCAGACATAATAATCAAGATTTAAATTCAGAATATGAATGAAAATTCGTTCTTCTCTTTAAATATATGCCGTTTTAATCAAAAAATGAGAAAACAAAAAGAAAGAGAAGTAAAAGAAAAAAAACCGGAAAGATAAGAAAAGAAAAAGAAGAACAAAAAATCAGTTTTCTTTGTTCATTTTGGTGCTGATTTCATCAAGAAGCTGGTCGTCGGTTTTACCGGCAGTGTCAATTCCCTGTTCTTTAGCCATTTTTTGAATTTTGGTTTCTTTTTCAGCGGGAGTTGTGTCTTTTAAACTCTTCTCGAATTCTTGATAAGATACTTCAGCTTCTTTCTGCGCTTTTTTAAACTCGCCTGCAGATTTTCCCGCGGAGCGGGCCAATTCAGGAAGCTTGGATGCCCCAAAAAGAAGGACAATCACTGCAACGATCAAAATAATTTCTGTTGTTCCAAGTCCGCCAATCATATTTGATACCTCTTTTACCTCAATTTATGTTTTTATTCGGAAAGTTGGTCCGAAAACACCCGTTTTCATTTAATGTTTATTTTGTCAATGAATAATAATCATATAAATTTATTGCTGTTCAACATCTGAATTATTCACTGCCTGTTTAGGCTTCAATCTCTTTTTCGGATGAAACGGCTTGCAGTGTTTCGTTCTCCTGTGAATCGGAATCACAGTCTGTTTCTTCATTTGATTCGTTCATTTTCGCGGAAATCAAAACCAGCAATTCGTCCGTTGTTTTACCTTCCGTCGAAATTCCGGCATCGTTTGCCATTTGAATAATTTTATCATTCAACGCAGCTGCCTCTTTCTTTTTCTTCTCGGCGTTTTCCCGGTTTAATTCGTCAAATCCGCTTAAATCAAATTCGGCCGCTTTTTGTGCGGTTTTGAATTCCCCCAAAGCGCTGCCGGCAGCACGCGCCAACTCGGGAATTTTATTCGGGCCGAATAAAAGCAAAATAACAATTAAAACGAAAATAATTTCGCCAAGTCCGAATGAACCAATCATAGTAAGGTTACATTTTAATTCATGCTTATAAAGATTTGCATGTTCTGTCATTATTTTATGTTTTAAATAAAGCCGCCGTTAATAAATAATGTTTAAATAACTTTCAGAAGAATCAAACTGAATTCGAAAAGAATAACAAGCGCAACCCCGGCAATCAACTGAGAAATCATAGTGGGATCGGGAGCAATTAAAAACGCGAACCCGACCAGCATGCCGTAAACGACGAAACGGCCTTTACGAAGTGTTTTTTCTTCCACGATGCCCATACGGACAACGGAAACCATCAAAAGAGGGATCTGGAAAACCAAACCGAATCCCAGAACCAGTGAAATAATCGTATTGAACGTTTCACCGAGACCGATTTGAGCAACGGCAGTTTGATCGGAATAGAACAAAACATAATTCAGAAACAGCGGAAGTACAATAAAATAAGCCAAAGCGGCTCCGAATATAAACAGAATAAAAGACAGCGGCACGACTTTAATCAAAAACCGGCGCTCATTCTTGTAAAGCCCGCGGGACATGAATTTAAATAATTCATACATCAAAAGCGGAAAGAAAATACAGATTGCAGCAGCAACTGAAAGCTTCATACGCGTCATCAGATATTCCGTCGGAGAATAAACCGACATGATAACGCTTTCCGGAATGAACTGGTCCCATAAATAAGCAATCGCATCTCCCGAAAAAGGATAAAAGACCAAAGCGCCGAGTAACAAGGCTGCACCCGCAATTATAATGCGGTTGCGCAATTCTTTTAAATGGCCGACAACATGCTCTTCATAATCACCTTCCGGCCGTTTCTTTCCGTATTCCTGCGGCGGCAAAACCTCTGGTGCGGGTTGAGCTGTCTCCGAAGATGACACGGAAAAATCGGGCTGATTCTGTTCGTCAGAAATTGAAGAAGTCATACTGTCCCATTATGCATGAATTATCGTTAAGCAATCACAACATGATTTGAATTGTTTTTAATAAAACACAGCAGTATTATAAACATAACCGTAACTGACACAAGATATTTATTTATCCTTCATATTCAACCATTCACGGGTAAATTTTAAAAACCCGAATGATATGATTAAAACCATTATTAATCGTTTAAATTTCGAAAGAAATTTATAAGAATTCCGTGAACGGGCGGAAAAATAAAACAGGGATTGTGATATTATCGTTGAGCTGTCGGAAGGAATTCGGATTTTTTTGAAATTCATAGAATCCGTCAAAAAGAAACTGATTATTCTCTTCGCCGTTTTTCTGATTGTTGCCGTTGTCGCCTATCCGGTAACGGATTATATCATCAACGACGCAATCGAGCGCAGCTTACCTCATAATGTCAGAAATCCGGGGCTGGAAGATAATTTTGACCAGCTTCTTGTTGTTTATGACGGGCCTTTTAAAGTCAGTGATTTGGATATCGGTTCGCTGCTTGAAGATCCCGACAAAAAAATACTGCTGTATACGCCCGGCGTAAATATCTCTGAAGCGGGAGACGTTGTTCAGGATGTGATTATTTCCAATACGGAAAAACAATCAGCTTTAGATATCATTTCTCTTTATATTCTCGGCGAGAGCGACCTTAATCTCAGTATGGTACTGGATGCCGTTATGCAGGGCGGTACCGAGAAGCTGACCATCGAAGATTTGTCCGAGTCGTCGGAGGTAATTCTTTTCCAGTCGATTCCATATGAAAAAGGAATTACAAAAACAAACATGATTACTGAAATCGGAAGTGAATTTGAAAATATCACCGGACAGGAGCCGATGTTTACCGTCGCGCATATCGAAAAAGAAGAGAAAGGCGATAACAGCGGTCCGATTGTCGTTTACACAAAACCGCTTGAAGTGCCGCTTCTGAAGTTGAAGATGTCGGTTATCATCGCGGTTATCGCGGTTCTGCCGTTTTTGTTCTATATGGGCGGAAAGGAAATCACAAAATATGTCGACACAAGCAAGCTGAATCTGAAAGAGAGACTGCCGTTTAAAACAAAATGGCTGGTTTTAATCGTTCTCATCATGTTTATTTCATTTATTATCGGTGCGATCTACTCCTATTTCTTCATGGCGCCGCTGTTCATTCAATTCCTTTACATCAGCGCTGCCGCATCAGGCGCACAGGCAACGTATTCGATTTACGAATTTGTCAGCTTTATTGCGATGTTGACATTGATTTTCGGATTCATATTTGAATTCCCGCTGGTTATCTTTATTCTCAACCGTCTGGGACTCGTTCAAAAAAGAATGCTCACGAAATACAGAAAACACGCTTATGTGCTCTTCGTCATCTTGGCTGCCGTGATTACACCGCCGGATGTTATCAGCCAGATTATCGTTGCGGTACCTATGATTTTCTTCTACGAGCTGAGCGTTTTGATTGTCAGAATATTCGGCAGAAAAGATCCGCCCGCCGGAACGGATCTGATATGAACCGGTCAGGCCAAAAAGACAAAAAGGATGAAATAAACAACAAGTGTCGCCAACACACTGTAAAGCGTGCCGATAAGGAAATATTCGGCAAACGTTTTATTTTTTGAAATTTGATCATAACGCGCAATGGATTTGGCGGCAACCACCAACCCGAGAGCGGCATACTGGCCGATGCCGATAAGAATGCCCATTAAAAAACGTTCCAAGATCCCGATCGTCGCGCCCGCCCCTGTAATTGACCCTGTATCATCCTCATTTTCATTGGTTTTTAAAACAGGCTGATATTTTTCAAAAATCTTTTTAAAACTGATATTAACGGGCTTCGCAATAATAACGGCAAAAAGAACACATTTGAAAAACATGTAAACTTCAGGCGAAAGTCTGACCGCACCGCCGGATTCGGAAATAAAGAAAACACCGGCGATAATTACTGTTAAATGCAAAAACTGGTCCGTCAAATAAATAATTCTTTTGGATTCTGCTTTCGATGCTTTTTGGTCCGTTTTTTGTTCAAAAAGACATTTGATGAGATCAATAACTGCATGAGACACAACAACGAATAAAATGATACCAACCGTTGACAGATTCAATGAATCAAGAAACACCAAGCCGAAAAGAAAGAAGAAAAACGGAACGGCATAGAAAATAGAATGGAGAAGCGTATTCCGAATACTGTTTTCTTTGGATTGCGCCATTCTGTCGGTCTGCAGATAATAATCACCGATAAAATGACACAGAAGAAGCATAATCAAATAAAAGGAAAATGAATCCGTCAGCATTATTTATTCCCCCAATGATTTTGAAGCGTCGTACAGACAGACTTTTTCAAGCGCAGATAATTATAATATCCGGTACTTTGAATTTTGGAATTAACTGTCTGAACGGTAATATTTAATAAATCCGCCAGTTTTTTCTGCGGAATTTTTGTATCGTACCCGAAATTCAAAACGCTTTGTTTGACTAATTCCCGCTGCGTATTTCGCCATTTACTTTCCGTATGGTCACAGAGCTTTAAACTTTCATTAATGACTTCCATAAAATCTGTTTTATCCTGCGCTTCAATCAAAATTTTTGACTTTTTATAGTCATTATGATGATGAATTGAGTTGATGGCGCTGCGCGCACACCAATAAGCCGGCCCGTCCGCACCTGTGCTTGATAAAACATTAATCTCCGTATCAATATTAC
The DNA here is from genome assembly GCA_964446755.1 of uncultured Methanosarcinales archaeon. Lineage (GTDB taxonomy): Archaea > Halobacteriota > Methanosarcinia > Methanosarcinales > Methanosarcinaceae > Methanimicrococcus. The sequence goes on along the minus strand of CAYUQC010000007.1, from coordinate 21,619 downwards.
CGATTCCGATTCCGAACCGGATTTCTACGGGATCCAGCATGAATTTTATTTTATCCGTAATTTCCAGCAAACGGTCCGCTCTTTTTAATAACCCTTGGAATTCATCTCCTAAAGTCACGACAAAAGCGGAAGCCAGATCTTCACTGTATTCCGTATTAATTTCAGAAATGACTCGTTTCAAATGCGTTTGAAATTGATTTCTGTCCTTTATTTTTCGAGAAGAGATGATGTCTCCGATGACGGCAAAATAAATCATTTTATCCCTTATTCCGGTTTCTTTTAATTAAGATTAAGTAATAAAATACTTAGTTTTAAAATATAAGTATTTTTTTACTTAAAATTCAAAAATCAGTGAAAAATTACTGATAGAAAGGATTCAAAAATAAAAATCAGAAAAAGCGGATTCATAAGCGAAGCTGCGGACAGTAATTTGTTTGCCGACTAAATAAATCGGAAAATAAAAGGGAAAACTTATTTTTGAGAAATAACTTCAATAACGGTTTCACCGAATTCTGCTGCGCATTCGGGTCCGTTTCCCGTCACAATTTTCCCGTCTGCAACGACCGGTTTCTCCTTTAAGTCGGCGCCGGCTTTTTTCATTTCGGCAATCGCATCATCTGCCGGAAAAACGGAAGCCGCTTTTCCCTCCAAAAGCCCGGCTTTTGCCAAAACGACCGGGGAGATACAGATGGCAGAAATGACTTTTCCTTTTCCAAAGGCTTCGTTCAAAAGTGCATGCAGTTTCGGATTATCCCACAGAAAAGTTTTGGAGCCGCCGCCGCCGGAAATCACAATTGCGTCATAATCATCTGCGGAAGCATCTTCAATTAAAAGATCAATATCTGTTTCGCCGCCTAATACGCCTGCCGCTTTTCCGGAACGCACGGAGCCCACGGTCACATGATATCCTTTCTGTTCAAAGACATCACGCGGTTCAAAGAATTCCTCATCCCTGAAACGTTCCGGCGCAACAATCATTAAAATTTTTTTGGATTTCATCAAATTCACCTTTTAATTCTATCTCTTTATTTTTTCATTCCGAGCAGAACACCCATTTGTACCGGCAGCACTCTTCCGATTGAAGAAACGATTCCCGGCCCGTCCGTCTTTTCCTTACAGATAATCACACATTCCGTCAAACCGATCTTTTCAACACCGTAAACATCGCGTCCGTGCCCTTTCCTCTGAAGCGCCGCTTTCACTTGAGAACGCGTTGCACCGTTGACAAAAATTCGATCCGTTGATGTTTTTTTCCACGACCACCATTGATCAATCTGCTCTTTGGTAAAAACCGCAGCCCCATCCGGCAAAACACGAACGGTGACCGGGAGATACGGAATCATGCCGAAACGAGCTGCAATTTGCCCGCAGCTTCCTGCCCCGAGCTGTTCAAGAGATTCAAAGGCGACCGGAAGTTCAAATCCGATATTCACCGTTATTTGATCCGGGTTGATTTTTTGAATAAAACCTTTATATTCGGCATCCGAATCAATCTTATCTTTTAGCGCCGGTTTTCCGAACTCTTTGTAAAGCAGGTTTTCACAAACTTCGGCATCTTCGCCGTCCAAAGAAACATGAAAACGCTTGTTTTGAACGGTTACGCCGCAGGAGACATCCAATCCTTTAAACTCGTCATCCGTAAATGCTTTAAAAGAGCGGGCGGCATTTTCTCCGGAAATATAAACAGGCTGCAGTAATTCAATTTTCATAAGAATCAATTTAAATTTTTAAATTATTACGTCATTCATTAACAAACACAATCAGTTCGGATTAAACTTATTCTTTTCCCAAATAAAAGAAATACTGCATTTCTGCGGCGCGATAAGATGCGGTCAATTCTGCAGCAGACGAATCATCCGCATCATGTTTTTCAATTTCCGTGCCGATAATTTTGAGTTCGCGGTCAAACGGACCGAGACGCCTGAGAAAAGTGGTTTTGTCCGCATCAGTTTCAACCAATTCATCATACACTTCTTTAATTCGAAGGCTGAAAAGTTTAATCCGGTCTGCCGTTGACAGCGGGCCGTCCGGAATTTTAATTTTTGAAAGTGTTTTTTTCTCGGAAACAGCCGATTCTTCATTGATTTCCAAGGAAAAAACAGCGTCTGCGGACACATCTGATTGGATTTGACGAACGGGGTTATATCCCTCCGGATAATTGAATAACTCATCCGACCGGCAAACTTCAAATGCTTCCGAAAGTTTTTGTGCGAAAGCGTATCCTTTGGGCGTCAATTTCAGGAAGCGGCTCCGTCCTTCAAAAACAGATGACAAAAAGCCGATGTTTTCCAGACGTTTAACAATTTTATTGGTATGCGCAAAAGTAGATTCAATGTTCGCCGAAACTTCCGAAATATAAGTTACTTCTTTCCGGTAAATGAAAAGAAAAGCTGAAACGGTTTTCTCCTGAAATAAAAACTTTTCATCGGCTGTAAATTTCATGAATAAATCCTCAAGAAATATCTGTTAAAACAAATATAACACAGAATAGAGGATCGGGAAATAAAAACATACCGTTGGAAATAATAATAAAAATGAAAATATCAATCTGACCTTGCTTTTCTCAATTTCAGATTGATAAACTTGATGAATGAAATCAATATTAAATTATGCGACAGTCACTGTCAAGACAGGTGTAGAGTCTCCGAAAGGCTCACCGGTATAATAGTTGAGCAAATCGATCTTGTAGGTGCCTGCTTCGTTAAATGTGAGTGTTGCAGAGTATCTGGGATTAAGGTTGAAGTCTTCAAAAGCACCGTTTTCAGAATGGTAAAGGTGTCTGAAATTTCTGGTTTCTACATTCATAAATCTGACTGTTTCGCCCTTGCTGACATTCAAAGAAGTAGTGCCGAATTTTTGATCTTTAATTTGGACAAAATAATTCGGTTCAGCATCACCTGATTCGCCCAAAACAACAGTCACGGCGCCTGCAGGCGGTGTAGTGTTGTTTGTGGTGTTGTTGGTTGTGTTGTTGGTTGTGTTGTTGGTTGTGTTGTTGGTTGTGTTGTTGGTTGTGTTGT
>CAYUQC010000007.1:0-18499 GCA_964446755.1 uncultured Methanosarcinales archaeon | reverse complement strand
TTGTGGTGTTGTCATCGCCGCCGAGACAGCCGGATAAGCTGACTGCAGCGAAAAGCATCACCAAAACAACGAGACCCATTAATAATTTACTGGATTTCATATGATCCCTCTTGTTTGAATTTGATTTACAGATAAAAACAAGCATTGCTGCTTATTGAAATTAAAGAATAATTAAAATTGAATAAATCAATATTAATTAACTCTTATAAATTTGAATTAAGATACCGTGACCGTTAAGACAGTCGGAGATCCGCTGTGCGGTTCACCTGTATAGTAGTTAAGCATATCGATTTTATAAGTTCCGGCCTGATTAAATGTTAAATAAACGAAATAGCCGGGGTTCAAATCGTAATCCTCGAAAGCATTTTCTTCCGAGCGCAAGATGTGTCTGAAATTTCTCTCTTCACGGCTCCAAATCCTGACAGCATCGCCTGTGCTGATATTAACAGATGTCGGAGAGTATTTTCTATTTTTTATTGTAACCAGAGACGAATCTTCATCATCAATCGACGTTGAAACAACAACCTTTGCAGGCGGCTCGGTTACAGGAGGAGTAACATTCTCTGACGGTGTTTCATTAACCGGTGGCGTTACGTTTTCAGACGGTGTGACATTTTCTGATGGTGTTACGTTTTCCGGCGGCGTGGAATTATTATCATTTCCGCCGAGGCAACCTGATAAACTGACTGCCGCGAAGAGTAAAACCAAAACAGCAAGAATCATAAATGTTTTTTTAGATTGAACCATTTGATCCCTCTTTGATATTGGATTTAAGTTTTTAAATTGAAATAACAGATAAAGAGCGAACAATTCACTGTAAGTGCTAAAATTCAAATTATTTCATAAGATAAGAATCTTAGAACAATATAGAAACAATAAATTGTAAGTTGAAAAATAAATGATAGACAGATATATAAATATTTTCAACAGATAAAGACAATTTCATGTCAGAACGGCATGTTTTAAAATACCGGCTTTCGACAATTGCTATGATAAAAAATCCTATTTAGATCATTTTATGATTCTTTCTTTAAAATTTTCAAAATAATTTCAACAGATGCATCCGTTTTAAACGACGTCCCGGAAAAATGCGTTCGCGTCGCAGTATAACCGGCTTCCCGCAGATTTTTCAAAAACGGTTCTATCGGCGGCGCTGAAATTTTCAGCATTTCACACAATAAATGCTGGTCATAAAAAAACGGAATGTCCGCTTCGTCACGGCATACAGTCAGCAATTTTACAGCTTCTTCTTTTTTATTGAGCGGTAAAGCATTCACTTCGGAAATCACATCATTGCAGAAAGGAATGTCTTTCAACGGTCCCAACCAAAGCGGCCCCGACATTTTACGCTTGCCGGCACAGACAGGACATTCTTCATTCATGAATACGGCAAGACCGTTTTTTGTTTCCGTATTTTTGCATTTGGGGCACCAGGCAATAAAACCGAGTTCTCTCACGGTTTTATCGGCATTTCCCGCACCGTTTAAAATCTCGGCATACACACGGACATAATGGCGCGTGGCATGAGAAAATAACGGGCGCATGCCTTTATCAAATTTGGAAGCTGCGCGGGCAATGCTTCCGATTAAAATACGAAGTCCCATTTCACTGTGAAATTCATTATTCAGCGGAACAGCGGCATATTTTCGCATACCGGATTTGAGATGTGCGCCGCAGAGAGGTGCCGTATCTGTTGCAGTCACTCCGAGAAAAAAAGATGCGGAAGAGACAGCAGAATCCAAAAACGGGGCAGGTGTTCCGAACGGATCGATGTCAACGATTGCAAATCTGCGGTCATGAAGAAGCTTATCGGCGCCTGTACACGTTGCTGTCACGGTTTCTTGGAGATTGTTGTGTTCAATATTTTTTTGAATTAAAGAGACGGCTTCTTCTTTCCAGTCGTTGAGAACAGCGGCAACACCGACTTCTTTAGCAATACGCAGACCGCGGATCCCGGACGCCGAAAAAGCGTCCGCGTATGTAATCTGTGATTTGTCGAATCCTTTTCTTTCCGCCAACATTTTCGCATAAACCGACGTTACCGCCACATTGATATCCCGATTCATTTCCATTGCAGGATTGTAAAAAACGGAAGCGGACGCTAAAGGAACATCGGGGTCATTGTCGGCCGGAACATAAACTTCCGTCTGCCCTTCTCTGATTAAGCGGTACGTTTCTGCCATTGAATTCACTCAAAAATAAGTTAATAAAAAGAAAGGAAAAGCTTAGGATTACTCTTCAAATATTTTCCCGGCAAACCATTCCGGATCAAATTTCAGCAAATCGTCATATTCCTGACCGACACCGAAAAACAGAATCGGTTTCTGCGTGATGTATGCAATCGATATGGCGGCGCCTCCTTTGGAATCAGCGTCGAGTTTGGTCAGAATCGTGCCGCTGATCGGAACGGCACTGTTGAATTGGGAAGCACGTTCAACGGCGTCATTTCCGGCCGTTGCCTCATCGACAAAAATAATGAGATCCGGTGTGCTCACACGGCAGATTTTTTCAAGCTGTGCCATCAGATTGACATTGGTGTGCATTCTTCCGGCCGTGTCGGAAAGTAAAACGTCGGATTTGTGAGCTTTCGCATATTGAAGCGCATCATAGATAACGGCCGCCGGATCAGAACCTTCTTGATGTTTGATCACTTTAATGCCCAACCGGTCGGCGTGAATTTGGATTTGATCAATCGCACCGGCACGGAATGTATCGCCTGCGGCGATTGTCACGGAATAGTTGTTCTTTTGAAGGCGGTTCGCAATTTTTGCGATGCTTGTTGTCTTTCCGGTGCCGTTGATGCCGACAAAGGCGATATGAACGGTTTGCCCGCGGCGCGCTTCCATGAATTCATCGAAATCAAAAATGTTAGCGGACATGACTTCCAAAATTGCATTTTTGAGCGCTTCCTCGACGATGCTTCCCGTGTTTTTACCGATACGCTTTCTCGTGCCGCTCAGCTGTTCGCGTACGGAAGCGACAATTGCATCGGTGACAGAAAGTGCCAAATCGCTTTCCAAAAGAGCGATTTCAAGTTCCATAAGCGGACCTTCCAAATCATTGTCATCCAAAATGACTTCACGGTCAAATATGAGCGCTTTGGCTTTTCCGAAGAAGCCTGCTTTTTCTTTTTTCGGCTCAGTTTGTGTGCGGGCAGGCGGAATTGTGACGGACGTTGCGGGAGATTCGGCGGCAGGTAAAATCTGTCCTTTGTCTTCAAATGTTCCTTCGACAGTAACTTCAATGCCCTCATTATCGGTACTTTCGATTGCTTCAAGTTCCATTTCTTCAAGAAGCTCGGCGACATCCTCCGCTGCGGCTGCAGCTTCCTCGGTGTTTATGCCGTCTGTTTCGACAATAACTTCTTCTTCAACAATGATTTCGGGCTCTTCAAGCTCGACAGCTTTTTCCTCGACCGTTTTGTCCAACGATTTGGTGAAGCCGGCCAGTTTTTCTTTTAATTTTCCGAACAAGAAATAATCTCCTGAAATTGATTCTGTAATTTGAATTTATATGAAGTAAAGAGAAAACGAATATAAATAAATGACAGGTTGAAAAAATTGAAAAGGGGAATTAAAGACCGAAATTGAAATTGCCGAATTTAATCGCGCATTTTCTTGGAAGAATGTTTTGATTTTTGATAAAGCAGATATAAAGAAGCTGCCGTCATAATTAAAATAAGGGACAGTAAGACTAATAAAATCGGAATAGGATAAATCGGATTGTCAACGATAATCACATTCATACTGAAGAATGTGCTCGAAGTTATAAAAAATTAAGTGCTTCTGCAGTTGAAAATAAATAAAAAAGAAAAGATTAATTTTGAATCAATCAAAATCAATCAAATTAATTGAGTACGGACTCAATTTCTCTCATTTTCTGCAGAAACTGCGCGAGAGACTCGTTTAAATCTTGAATCATATTCTCAAGTTTGCTCTTTCTTTCGGTGAGGAAAGTAAGCGCATCATCAACATTTTTTTCGATGTTGGCACCGGAGCCGACGTTGACGATGACTTTTGAGAAGTCACGGATTTCGGCGTGAACAAAACAGCCGGAACCGACGGGAATGACGGATTCGGAACTTCCTTTTGCGGCTGCTTCTTTCAGTGCGGTAATCGTACTGATTGAACTGTCGCAGGCGGCCAGTGTATTCCGGACCATTTCCATTTGTCCCTGAAGCGCCTCAACGCTTCGTTGGTATTCCTGATATTCCGCCACCAATCGGCGGGCTTCCTGTTCACTGATTGCCATCATCAGACCTCTTGAATCGATTCAACGACAATGCTGCGTCTTTTCAGACCGTGCTTGCTGCCCATAATGGAATAGACTTTTTCAAGCGCGTTCTTTTCGTTTTCGCTCTCAATTGTTTTGGTAAATTTCTCCCAGAAAAAGCCGGGTTTAAATTTGCCTGAAATCAAATAATTTGCCATTTGTCTTCACCTTTTGTTGTAATAATCATACATACGCTGACGGTTGATATAATTAATTCAAATCTGTACACTCTGCCGGCATCATTCCAACCCGAGTGCGGTCAGAATGCGGCCGAGTTCGTAACCGCTCGTTTCCGATCCGGCCAAACAGCTTTTCGAGTTGGCCAAAATACCTGAGCCGACCATCCGGGAACCGAAATTGACACTTCCGGCAACCGGTTCAAAACCGAACAGGTCTTCAAGAAGTGAGGTTTCGTCTTCCGTAACGCCCGGACTGACCAGGAGTCCTTTGTTCGTGACGCAGCCGGCCATGCCGACCGTTTTAATGCCTGCAATGGTTCCTTTCCGGACATCGATTTTTAATGCGTCGCCGATAATCCGGACAATATTGTCCGGCATCTCGGGATGAACCAAACCGGCCGTATCATTGGCAAGCAGAATGTTGCCGATGGCATTCAGTTTTCCGGGCATGACGGTAACGGGTTTTCCGGTCTGCTTTGAAAGAGCATCGGTCTTTGAATTTTCCGGAACCAGAAAACCGTTTGAATTACCGCGGCACATAGAGCCGACCAGAATGCTGTCATTGACAAGACATCTGTAAACGGAAACGCTCAAACGTTTTTCGATTTGAGCGGTCACTTCCGGCCGTGTTCCCTGCGGAACCAAACAGACTTCTTCGGTACATGTGGAGAAAACCCCGATCACGGGGGTGTCCATAATATTAATTGTTTGCATAATCTTCTTCACTCAAATTCATGAAAATGATTAAGACAAGGATTCCGGCATTCCCGTCACAAGACGAAAAACCGGAAACCGATATCAAACCAACAGCTTCGGACAAAATCAGGCAGCAAGTTCAGCCTGAACTTCGCCGTCTGCGTATTTTGCCGCTCTCACGCGGATGAAAGACGGCGGTTTTTCACACCCTCTTTCCCAAACGCGCTCGTTGATTGATTTGTCAATCTTGATCATTTCGGGGTTTGCTTTCATATGTCTTTCAAGATAGTCTCTGATGATGACCATCGCCTTGTTGGCTCTTTTCCATCTGGGAGCCACTTTCACGCCGCGAAGCGGGATTGTATAAATTTGTTCTTTAACAATGTCTTCTGCCATTATAAATCACCGTAATTTTGTATAAATTTACCATCCCGGTTACTTCAAGCGCATGCTGGATCTTCTCCAGTGGCGTCTCTTGGGGTGAGATGTGACGTTTCTTTTGGTCTTGATGATGACCCACACCGGAACACGCGCGTTCTGAACGTGCGCCTTTGCGAGTCTCTTCTTTTGTCCTTTTAAATTCTTACTCATTTCAAACACCTGTGTATGATATGTATAAATTGAAATCACAATCGAAATGTATTATTGTTTTCTGATTCTTGAAATCACGCGCGACTGTTTGTGGGATCTCGGGAAATGTTTATGCGTTTCTTCTTCGCCGATGCTGCGGTATAAATATTCGCGGAGTTCGGCTTCATAATCGCATTTCAAGATCACCGCGCTTTCTTCTTCGGTGATGACAAGGTTGGATTCAAGCATTTTATTAATCGTAAACCGTCCGAATCCCATCAAAGGGCTGCAGTACAGCATCTTGTATCTGTCTTCGAAACTTTGAATCTCGGAGTGTTCCAAATGCGGAACGCGGTCATCCCTTCTGAGACCGTCGGCGATGAGTTCAACGCCTTCTGTCTTTGCCAGGATCTCGAGAACCTGACGGTGGATATAGTTAATCGCGCCGTTCGGAAAACCGTCTTTTCGAACGATTTCGGCAGCCGTTTCTAAGATTTCCATCGGCGGCTGAAGCACCATATGCGGAAAGCCCAATTCATCGGCGATTTGACCGGCAACTTCACCCGTCGGCAGAATGCCGAAATTACAGGTGACGAGCTGAACCTCAAAGTACGGCTCCAAAATCAAAGCCGACAAGGAACTGTCTTTTCCGCCGCTGAACAATACATGCGCTTTCATGGTTTACCAACCGGATTTACGAAAATGTCTTGAATTTACACTCTTTTAATGGAGGTTTCTCTCTTCGGCGGCTGAATCTGCGCCAGAAGCTGTTTTAACTGCTCGTCATCAATCATATTCTGAATGCGGCCGCTTTGGGCGAGTGAGAGCAGCTGCATTTCCAACTGTTCTACCAATGCCGGACGGGACATACGAAGCGTTGTTAAACGCTCGCGTGCTTCAGGCGTTAAGATTTTTCTGAGGAGTTCCTGTTTGCGTGCTTCCATTTCGGCTTGCGCCTGTTCCTGCTGGTAAGCTGCCTCGGGACCGGCTTGTGCCTGAGACTGCTGCTCCTGCATCTGTGCCATTCTTCGGCGGCGAATTTCTTCAAGCTCGTTATCCATTTTAAAACACTCCGTCAAGATTTTTCAGAATCATTTCGATAGAATTGATTTGTAGAATCATTTCGATAGAATTGATTTGTAGAATCATTTCGATAGGAATTGAGATCAAAAAACATCAGTAGTTCTTCAATCCGGGGTACTTTTCGAGAAGTTCTCCCTTCAATTCGTGGGCTGTGTTGTCAAGCAATGCTCTGCCGGGACCGGCAACCGTTCTGCCTTCCTTGGCCGTCTGGACATAACCGGCGGCTTCAAGCTGCTGAACAGCTTTTCTGATAATAGAGCCGCTGCCCTTTTCCTTTCTTCCGGGTTTGGATCCGCGGTCCTGTTTGCCGCCGTAGATTGACGAAAGTCTTTCAACACCGACCGGGCCGTTCATGTAAACTGCTCTGAGAACGGCAGCGCATCTGACATACCACCAGTCATCCTGGACAGGCGGGAATTCTTTGTGAACACCGGTCTTGACAAATTCAGCCCATTCCGGCGGGTTGATTTTATCATTTTCCTTAAATTTGTCCGCAACTCTTGTAATGAGATCAATTGCGGGAACATCGTATGCTGTTGTCATTAATATCTCCTTATTAAATTGATAATCTCGCTGCGTTTCAAAGAAACGCCAAATCTGTCAAAAAGCACAAGCTCTGTATTGATTAAAACAAGAAAAAAGCGCACAGCAATCACTTATCATTTCGGATGCGGCATCTCCGCATGCGGACAGTGTAAACGCCCCGCTCTTTTTCAGTCTTACCCAATACAGTCAGACGATTTTGACAGGTTCGTTCGGATTATATGATAACATTCAATGCGACGCTGGCTGAAGCATTCAATGGTTTTTTGAACTTTTATTTCAAACTCCGCGGTGGCCGAAACCGGATGCTTGAATAATAAGGACTCAAATGAACCTATCAACAGGTTGATGATATAAAAAGATTTTGTTGAAAATGAGACAGGGCAGAGAAAAAAGAGATCTGAAATGAAGGGATTTCAGAACAATTGCCTGTTAATCGGATTACAGCGCGTTTCCCTCGGACGGTTAAGATCCAATTGAATCGTCTGATCTCTTTCGGGACCGACTGAAACGTAACTGACAGGAATCCGACAGATTTTTTCAATGCATTCGATGTATTCCCGTGCATTTTCGGGAAGACCGTAAAAATTACGGACGTCTCCGATCTGCTCGTCCCACCCTTCATTTTCGCCGTAAACAGGAACACAGCGTTCTAAATCTTCTGTCAGCAGCGGCGGATAATCAATGCGTTCACCGTCCAACTCGTAGGCAACACATATTTTAAGGGTTTCAAGACCTGTGAGAACATCCAATTTTGTTAAAACCAGTTCCGTATATCCGTTCAGATTAATGGATTTTTTCAGGAGCGGAATATCTATCCACCCGCACCGTCTTTTTCTGCCGGTCGTCGTTCCGAATTCATGACCGACTTCACCGAGGTGCCGTCCGATGTCATCTTCCAACTCGGTCGGCAGCGGACCGTTGCCGACACGCGTGATGTAAGCTTTGACCAAACCGATTGTTTTGGTCACTTGAGACGGGCCGACGCCCAAGCCGGTGCAGGCGGAACCGGCGATGGTCGACGAGGAAGTGACATATTTTTGGGTGCCGTGAACAACGTCCAGAAGAGCGCCCTGCGCCCCTTCGGCGAGAACTTTTTTACCGGCGCGCAGCGAATTATTGATTTCATAAGAAACGTCAATCGAATAATCTTCAAGCTCACGCCCGATTTTTAAAAGACGTTCTGCCTCTTCATCCGGGAAAAGATCGTACGGGTTGCCGCCGAGTCTTTTGATGGCTTCTTTTTTTGCCGGAAGCAATTGATCCAGTTTTTCATAAAAACGTTCTTCATTGAACAAATCACCGAGACGGATTTCATTTCTTAAAACGCGGTCAGCGTAAGCATAACCGATTCCTTTTTTTGTCGTCCCGATTTTGTCCTTGCGGGAAACTTCGCCGAGCGCATCCATCGCGATGTGATACGGCATAATGATGCTGGCTTTTGCGTCAATTCCGAAAGTTTCGGGCGTCACGGAAATACCGCGGTCTTTAAGCATATTCAGTTCGTCCGTCAATGTAAACGGATTTAAAACAACGCCCGGACCGATGAGTGTTGTTGTTCCGACCAAAACACCGGACGGGATTTGATGAAGTTTGTAGGTTTCTTCCCCGATGACCACCGTATGGCCGGCATTGTCTCCCCCCTGAAAGCGGGCGACAATATCATATTCTTCTGCCAGAAGGTCAACAATTTTTCCTTTGCCTTCATCTCCGAACTGCGCGCCTGTGATGACTGTAAACATAATTCATGCAATTATGTCAGAAATAATAAATCTTCTGTTCGGAAATGAAATGATAAAAATAAAAAAAGAAAAAGGATTAATCATTTTTTCCGATCGGTCCGGCTTCATCGGAAATGTCGTAAATGATTTCATCTTTTTCGGCATCGAGAATAATCATGCCGGTTTTCAAATTTTCCAGCTCTTCCTCCGTTAATTTCCGGGATTCGGCATTCGCTGAAATTATGGCGCTGTTGCCGAGCGGGTCTTTGATTTGAAGGATGAGTTCGGCCGGAGCCGTTGCCGGATTGTCAATGACGGCATCGATTTTGTTGATTAAATCGAGTGCGATATCTACTTTTTCGAAATCGCCGTCCATTTCGGACCAGCGGACCGTGCTTTCGACAACACTGCGGATACGCTGAAGAACTCCTTCGACATTCGTCACATAGGATTCGGAAATCGGCCCCGGCTCGACCATGATGCCGAGTTCTTCGATAAGAATCGTGCCGGATGTCGACCGGATGACGCGGGCATCCAAATCGGCTTCCGTTTTGATCGGCAAAGAATAACAGACAGGCTCTTTGCTTGACAAAATAATCGTATCGGCAAACCTGAAAGTACATTTACCGCAATTGGCGGTTGTATACATGATGTCACCGAAATAAGGAATCGTGTCTTTCTGCCACTTAATGGGCATTTCTGCCTGGCACAGAGGGCAGCTGGATTGGGTTTCAAAATTATCAATCAAGAATAACACCGTTTTAAATGAATTGGATATAATCATTCAAAAAGAAAGAAGCTGTATAAAAAAGGTCGCTGTATAAGGGCCGAAAAAAACATGACCGAAATGAAGAAAAAGAAAGAGTATAAAAAGGCGGATTAATAGCTGCCGCCGATTTTCTTTCGGTCCACCTTAATGCCGGTGGGAGTAACCAAAATGTTGTTGTCTTTCATGCCGACAATGTCGCCGTGAACGTCTAACACAACATCTTTGAGTTCGTTGAAAAGATGGTTTCTGAGGCGTTCGTCGGATTTGATGTTGGAGATATCAACGATCAGAATATTGCCGTCATAGATTTCTTTTTTCAGCGCGGTGATCTGGTCAAAATGAGTGAAAATGGCGATTTTGACATAGGTTTCTGCCGGCTCTTCGCCTGCACTGCTGTCAATGTCCTTTTCAAATTTGTCAAGGTCAATGTATGCTGAATAGTCGTCATTCTGTTTAGGCTCGGAACCGCCCATAATCTTTTTCAAAAAACTCAATGGAAACACCTTTGTCTTTTAATTAAATGTGTGTAAAACGAAAACGAATCGGAGAAAAGACCGACACTTTTCCGAGGTTGATTTATGATAAATTAAATATGGAATAATATAAAGCATTAATGCTATACATATTTATAAACTTGTGTGTAAAAGCGCACGGATTCAGATGTTAAAAACGCTTTTTGAAACAAAATAAAAAATGAAAAATTAGATTTCAAGACCCCACAGCGCATCACCGACGTAGGAGAGTGATTTGATAGCTTTTCCGGACCCGGCGGCAGTCATTTCGTCACCCGAGATTAAAGCGCGTCCGATGGCAAGGGGTTTTTTGTGCGTTTCTTCGACAATGACAACCAAATCATCTTTTTGAATGGATGAATCGGCAGCAACGATTCCGGGGCTCATGACATCCGCCCCGTTGACCACGAATTTAACGGCACCCATATCCACTGTCACGATACGCTTCGGCGGCAGCTGTTCAAGCGCACCGCGAACGGTCGGGAAAATCCGGCCGTCATATTCAATGAACATTTGCTTGCCGTCGGTGAAAATCACCTTGAACTCATCCGTGGTGATGACTTCAAACTTGGCGTTTGAAAAAACCGAAATCTCATCACCGTAGATATCACGAAGAGCTTCAACCATTTTATTCTTATCATTTTTTCGGAGACTGACTCTTGATTTAATCTTCAAAAAATCACCTGTAAATTCTAAGGATAATACGGAAAAGTAAGATAAATAGATGTGGTCGTCTGCGCGCAGGCTGTGCGTTTAAAAAAGATATCGACTAAGGAGGAAGCATTCTTAAACAATTGAAAAAGAGAAAAGCATTTTAAAGATTATAAAAAGACGGGGTGTCGAAGACACCCCCAATAAACGCAGTCAGACTCCAACTGATATGAAAAATTGCGAGCGGCACGCAAGTGCCGTGAGCAATTTTTATCAGAAGAGACCGCCGAGCAATCCGCCGCTTACGAAGAGTGTGGCGAAAAGAATGGCAATCATGTTCACGACTTTGATCAAAGCGTTCAAACCCGGACCGGAAGTGTCCTTTGCGGGGTCACCGACGGTGTCGCCGACAACGGCCGCTTTGTGAGCTTCAGAGCCTTTGCCGCCGTAAAGACCGGATTCGATTAATTTCTTGGCGTTATCCCAGGCACCGCCGGCGTTGTTGAGGGTCATGGCGAGCATGAGCCCGACAACGATGATACCGATCAGAAGACCGGCAAGTGCTTCGGAACCGAAGATGACACCGACAAGAACCGGCACAACGATTGCAAGCAATCCCGGAACAACCATTTCACGGAGTGCTGCGGATGTCACAATGTCAACACATTTACCGTATTCGGGTTTTGCGGTTCCCTCCATGATTCCGGGAATTTCACGGAACTGGCGGCGGACTTCATCAACGACTTTCATGGCTGCTTTGCTGACAGCGCGCATTGTCACGGATGAGAAAACGAACGGCAGAAGACCGCCGATCAAAAGACCGACCAAAACGAGCGGGTTGTCGATGGAAAGCGAACCTGCGCCTAAATCCACTTTGAGTTTGTAATCCGCAAAGAGTGCCAATGCACCGAGAGCGGCAGAGCCGATTGCATATCCTTTTGTCACCGCTTTGGTTGTGTTGCCGACCGCGTCAAGCTCATCGGTCACTTCTCTGACGGATTCAGGCTGCTGGGACATTTCAGCAATACCGCCAGCGTTGTCCGTAATCGGACCGTAGCAGTCCAAAGCGACGATCATACCGGTTGTGGAAAGCATAGCCACCGCCGCAACGGCAATACCGTAAAGGCCGATAGTCGGATCGGCGGCACCGCCGACAATGAGGAATGAAACCAAAATACCTGCAACAATTGCGATCACCGGGAGAGCTGTGCTTTCAAAACCGAAAGACAAACCGGAAATAACATTGGTACCGGCGCCTGTTTGAGAAGCTGCAGCGATTTCCTTAACCGGACGGTATTTGGTGGAAGTGTAGTATTCAGTGAAAACGACCATCAAAACGGTAATAACCATGCCGACAAGCGCTGCAATGTAGAATTTATAGTCGCCGATCAAGTATTCCGTAATGAAGAAGAAAACAACTGCACTGATAATTGTAGCTGCTGCAACGCCTTTGTAAAGAGCGTTCATGATATTCTTGCTCTTGCCGAGGCGGACGAAGAACAGGGAGATGATGGTCACAAAAATAGCTGCTGCACCGAGCATCAGCGGATAGAGAATAGCGTTCGGGATAGAGTCCAGAATCAGTGAACCGAGGAGCATTGCCGCAAGCAGGGTCACAGCGTATGTCTCGAATAAGTCCGCGCCCATACCGGCACAGTCACCGACGTTGTCACCGACGTTATCAGCGATAACGGCCGGATTTCTCGGATCGTCTTCGGGAATGCCCGCTTCGACTTTTCCGACAATGTCCGCACCGACGTCAGCCGCTTTGGTATAAATGCCGCCGCCAACTCTGGCGAACAAACTGATCAAACTGGCACCGAAACCGAATCCGATGACTAAGTCGACATCACCGTAAATCAAATAGAAAACGCTGACGCCGAGAATGGAAAGACCAACAACGGCTAAACCGGTCACGGCACCGCCGCGGAAAGCAACATTTAATGCGCTTTCCAACCCTTTCTTGGCGGCAGCGGCGGTTCTGACATTGGCGCGAACGGAAACGTTCATACCGATGTAACCGGCTGCAGCGGATGAAAGTGCACCGAAGATGAAACCGACAGCGACTTTAATGCTGTACATATCGTCTTTGGGCAAAAGCGCAACGATTAAAATTGTTAAAATAACCGCGACAATCGCGATTGTCTTGTACTGGCGATTCAGATACGCCATAGCACCTTCCTGAATGGCCGCCGCAATATCCTGCATCTCTTTGGGCCCTTTGTCCTCTGAAAGAACTTTTTTGGCAAGCAAAGCTGCGAATAAGAGACTGACCAAACCGGAAATAGGAGCCAGATAAATCAAATACCCTAAATCCATATTCTACCTCTTTTTAACCAATTGATAATTTAATTTGTTGTTGAAATTTTAAAATTTCAATGTTAAATATTATGTAAAAAATAATTTAACAAATTTACAAAAATAATAATGATAACTTCTCAGCAGTCCGTTTCCGGCGTCCCGGTTGATTGCCGCTGAAATTTGATTAAACCGTTTGTGCCGGACTCAGAAATCAACTGATTACGGCAGACGGTAATAATGAATGAGGAATAGTCTGATGGTATATAAAAATTGTTCACGAGTTAAAAACGATACAGAATAAGATATCCGACAGACATAAAAAAGAAAAGTAAGAAAAGAAGCGATTTTAAACCGCTTACTTGTTCTTTTTCACTTTATAGTAATAAACGGCGCCAGCAGCAATGACCACGACCAGCAGCAGCAAGAGCAAAATCCACAGGTTTCCGGATTTCTGAATGACTTCAGGCAATTCGTAACCGGTATTGTTGGAAGAGTTACCTGTGTTTCCGCCGTCCTCCACCCCGCCCATCGGTGTTGTCGGGTTTACGGGATCGACAACAGTCGCATTGCCGGATCCGCCGCCGCTGTTGACACGGTAGAAACCGGCATTGACGTCCGTTTGATGGAATTCGGAAGTAAATGCAACAATATCAGAAGAATAATTATTGCTGCCGTTTATTTTCTGATCATCTTTGAATTCCGAAACACGGTTATATCCCGCAGGTATTTTGACTTGAACGTAATATTCCGAATTTTTATCCAAATCAATGAAATAATAGGATCCGTCTTCGCTTGTTGCGGTTGAAGCAATAACGACAAAATCGTCATTCAACAGATTGACCGTTGCTGAAGAGATAACGGATTCCGTTTCATCCATGATGCTGTCACGGTTAACGTCGTTCCAAAGAGAACCGGAAATCAATACGGATTTTTCGACGAACAAATCAAGGATGATATCATTATTATTGAATTCTTGAACGGAAGTTTCCAAATAGATCAAACTGCCGGCTTCATTGAAATCATCAGACGATGAAGACACATAGCCCGGGAACAGTTCGGCTGTGAGATAATATTCCTCGTCATCAAACCATCCTTCTTCGGTTTCAAATGTAACTGAAGTTTCACTCCCCGCAAGAGTAATGGTTTCAATACACAAGTCCCCGGTGTCGACTACCTGATAAAGACTTATATTTTTGATACCGGCTGCATTATCCAGCTGAACAACAAATTGAGCGGGCGTAAACTCTAAATCATAAACAACAGGAGAAGAAACTGCCGCGTAAGTCGCTGAACCGGCCGCACTGCCGGAATGGCTGTCAATTAAACCTGCCGGAACATCAGAATATGTAATTTTATAACTGATCGTTGTCGGGGTGTCCTTAACTGCTTTAATTGAAGCGTTGTATCCGCTCTTGTCATTCTCATATGTTGCCGAAACAGCAGACGCGCCGTCGCTCTGAATCGAAACCGTCAAATCTGTGACAGGAGAATTTGCAGCAAATGCATTGACAATCAATTCATCCGCATATTTAACGGCAACATTGACGGTTGAAGATTTTTTAGTAAGGCCGATGTCGGTATAGTCGTAAACCATAACGTAATTTTCGGGAACATTTGAATTCAGAGTGCTGCCGCTTTCATTATAAATAAACTTGTCACTTGGAATTGATACGCCTGTGTCATTTCCGGAAACATATTGACGGAAATAATCTGCCCAAGTCGGAGCAGGCACCGGAATCTCGGTGTCCATGAAAATTTCCTGACCCGCCGGAGTATCCAAAACAATCGTTGAAGCCGCTTTTGTGATTTGGAATTTAACGGTCAGGCTTCCGACCTTGTTTTCATCATCAGCTGTTGTATTATATGTAATTGTATAATTCCCGACTTGATTATTTGTCACAGGATTCACAGCCTCTGTATTAATCGTATATTGATATCCGGCTGCATAGCCGGTTGAGGCGGGCAAAGCCGTACGGTTAAAAAGATCCGTAACGGACACGGGATAGGTCGTATTAATGCCGTTTAAATCCGTGTAAACAATACTCACGCTTTGAATCTCAATGTTTTCCGTAAAATCATCATGTGTGATCACATTATACCATTCCGGAAGTGTTCCGGTCTTGTAATCCACAGACTGGCCTTGAGGAATATTGGAGAGGGTTTGAATCTCAGGCCCGTCAGACTCGGTCAGCAATATTGCGGCCGTGTAACCTTTTGTGCTTGATAAAAGAGAGGTGCCGCCGACAGAAACATCATATAAAGTCTGTCCGATTGCTGTCTGTTCGAATTCAACCGAACTGCCATCCACCGGAGGCAGTTCAAACGGCAGCAATAATTCAAAGCGGCTTTTATCGACAGCATCATATATTTCGCATTTAATTGCCGTGACTTCGCTCCAATCCATGCCGCTTGTATCCGCAACATTTGTAATCGGCTCCCATGTTAAACTTGAATTAAAACTGTCATCCACATCATTGAGCGCCAGGCTTCCGACATTGTCGGAAAAATCATCCGTTGAGTAATAAATCAGATACTGGCCGATATTTCCGCTCTCGACAATATCAAGCGATGTGACGTTCATCAAAGAAGCTCTCCAAACGTCATCGTGTGTCGGCAAAATGAAATAAATCGTTGCGGGATCCATATCGCCGCCGACAGTTTCACCGAGTCCGTTGTAGAAGTAAACCTTAAACATTTCATTTTTACTGCCCGCTTTCAAGGACGGATAAGAATCATCGCTGCTCGGATTATAGTAAACATATCCGGAACCGATGCGAACACCCGTGGAAGAGATAACGGTCGCATCATCCTGAACATAAACATTCATGTTCATCAAATAACTGGGGTAAGAGCCGTAAATATTGCTGTAAGCGAGTGTTTGGTCAAAGTCGGATGTAAATTTATGATTTGTTCCGCCTGCCCCGCCGGTTTGAGAAGTTCGGGCCGCAGGGTCCCAAGATGAAATGAGAACACTGCTCGGAGTGAAAACAAATGAATCTCCGGTATATTCCTGTGAAACAGTGACGGGTAAACGGGCATAACGAGGTGTCGCATTTATCCAAAACGTTTCATCTTCCTTACCGGATTCATTTAAATGAATCTTAACTTCAATCAATTTTCCGCCTTGACCGGCATAGAGTCCTGCATTCGGAATTTCTTTTTGAGTAATGTTTAATGTTCGGCCGTTTATATCCCTGAAAGCACCTGATGCGATGACATCTGTGCCGTTCGCTAACGTAATTTGAGCGGTTCCGACTTCCAATCCCGGCGGGACGCTGAAATAAACAACCGGATTCGAATAAATACCGGTTGTATTTGTCGGACTCACGCGAAGCGCGGAACCATATGGATAACCGGAAGCATTGAATGTGTTAAACATGTAAAATGTATCGCCGCGGCCGACAAGGGACGGAGATTCACCATAGGATGTATTTGAATTTGTCAGATATCTCACAATATTCGACAAATACGGCGAAACGATATAATCCGTTGCTGCCGTAAATGATCTGGTCGCAAGCACACCGGAATCATCCGAAACTTTAAACGAATGAGTTCCCGGAAGGAGATTTGTTGTACCTGCAAAAGAAATTGTATATCCTGACGAATAACTGTAGATGCCGCCTGTACTTCCTTCAAGCAGAATTAAATTATCAATTTTTAAAACAACATCTTCTCCGGAAATATAAGGAATAAAAGGAGTGCTGTCTTCCTTGGCTGTGAGCGCCGATAAATCATAGGTTTTATTGACAGTATGATTCAACTCGTAAGTTTTTCCGTCTTTTAAAATGGAAATTTTGTCATACATCGAAACTTCGGTTCCGTTCTTCGGTGCACGGATATGAGTGACGGTGATGCCGTCCGGAATGTCAAAAGTTAATGTTTCATCCGTACCGTTACGAACCGTATTCCGAAACGTGGCTTTGAATAACTCCTGATAATAGAAAGGAGAAGAAGGGTCATAACTTTCGGAATTGGAAACGATCAATCCTGAACCGGAACTGTTATAGAGTGTTGAAGACAGCTTATTCGTATTCGCACCGGTCAAAGTTCCTGCCGTATAATGCGGAAGCAAGTATGCCGCATTATTATCTGCGACCTTTTCAATATTTGTAAACTGAACAGCATCACCGCGGCCATTAAGTTTCATATCTGCCGAAACGGTCAGATTTGTAAAATTGATTGCAGGGGGGACTGAATTGTTGTATTTGAAATCTTCAGTCGTGTTGATGGAGAAATTAAATGTTTGATTCCATGAAAAATTACCATAAGATGAGGAATTCGGTGTAAACGTAATGTTTAAACCGTCTTGGGAAACAGTATAACCTGCGGCATTTGCTGTTCCGAATAGAACAGGAGAATTGCCGCTGCCGACCCACTGGCTGTAATTTTGTGTCACCCCGTCAGCCGTAATGCTGACATTTGAAAAGTCAAGCGTAAATGACTCAAATTTCATACGCATGCTTTTTGTACCTAAAGTATTCCAAATGCTGTTGATATCGGTTGTTGTGTAAAAGACATATTTCAGGTCAATTTCGGATTCGCCGGAAGGCATTAAAGACGGATTCAAAAGTGCGAAAGTGCCGCGGGACGAAAGCTGCGGATATTGGTTATTTGCGGTTGAAATAACGGTGTTTGAAATCGGAACATAATGATCACCGTCTTTGATATAAAGACCCGCTGTTATTTTATTCGTTTCATTATGGTAAACTGTCGCGGCATCGGATTCGATCGTTAAGTCGATGGAGAAACGCTGTGCAGCATTTGACAGCGGAATAATTAATGTACCGTTACTGCGGTTATAAGCCGTATTTTTAATCTCCGCAACAGTCGTACCGGCTGAAATGAGATCGGTTTTGGGATAACCGGAAATATTAAATCCGGGCTTGGGTTCGACGCCTTCCTCCGCCACATTTGCAATAAAATAAATTTGTGAAGTGGAATTTTTAGCAACAATCGTATAAGTTAAAGTACTTGTATTGGTCGGTTGGAAAGACTCAACTTGCGCTTCAGCGTTTTTGCCGGAAGTCCAATTATAAGAAATGTGATAGTCATCAGCGGCAGCCATTGCCGGAGCGGTCAGTACAAGAAGAATAAATATCCCTACTAACAAACCAAGGGAAAAAGAAGTTTCTCTGAATAATTTCATGATTCAACCCGTAAATTATTTGTCAAATATTTTTGAATAGTTCTATTCAATTAAAC
>CAYUQC010000006.1:41087-51472 GCA_964446755.1 uncultured Methanosarcinales archaeon | reverse complement strand
GTGATATAATTTCATTTTAGTTTAGAGTTTAATTAAGAGGTTGTTCTATGAAAAAGATAGGGACTATAGCGGTTCTATTGATGCTGTTTTTATCAATGATGCCGGCTTATGCGGATCCGGTTGAGGATCAGGGAAAAATAAAAGTAATATACATAAACAATGACGGAAGCATCAGCGAAATGTACAGCGCCGGTGCAGAAGATCCGATTGTGAAAAAATATGTAAGCGTTGCTGATTTTATTCAAATGAATACAAGTAATGCGGGTAATTACGCCGATTTAGATTTAACAGTCTACGATGTGATTATTCTTGAACACCTGGCCGTCGAAGTCATGGGTGCGCTGAGTGAAAGATTAACAAATGCCGATACAAGCGGCACGACTATTATTTCCATGACACAGACATCTGCCGAATTTGAAAATATGGAAAATACGACAGATATCAAAGTAGAGACAGTCAAGAAATACCTGAAATATCCCTTGGAAGCGAATTATAAAAATTTCTTTTTGAATCTGGCTATATACAAGGGTGTCGGGGTAGCGGAAAAAACAGTAGCGCCTCTTGAAACCGACATTTACGGAATCTATCATCCGGACAGCGGCAAAATATTTCCGAATGCTTCAGAATACATTGAATGGTACGCATCCAGAGAAGACGGAGGACACGTATATGACCCGGAAATGCCGACAATCGGCGTTGTCCCGTCTTCCATGATGAATAAAATCGACAGAGATTCGCCGTTATGGGATGCTTTTGTCCGAGCGATAGAAGACAAAGGATACAACGTCATTGTCGGGACATTTGTCTACAACGCCACATTGTATATTGACGAAAATGCGAACCGTGAAAATTTTATGATCGGCGATGAAGTTATTGTGGATTCGCTTATTGCAATTTCAAGATCCGGAAGATTGTTTGCAACCTCAGCCGAACTGGGGCAGAGAGAACTGGAGTCTTTGGGAGTTCCCGTCCTGAATGCCGTTCAGCTTTACAACGTAATGACCATAGATGAATGGAGAGAATCTGATTACGGCGTCTCTCCTTCAGAACTGCAGCAACTGGCCCTTGCCGAACAGGACGGAATGATTGAACCGATCGTTGTTGCCGTTAAAGATGACGGGGTCAACAATACGCCTATCCCCGAACAAGTCGGGTGGATGACAGAAAGAGCAATCGGATGGGCAAACTTGGCTAATAAGGAGAACAAGGATAAAAAAATTGTCATTCCGTATTACGCTGCAGAAGCCGGCAAATCGAATGTCGGATCTGACCCTGATTATTACTTAAATGCGCCGGAAAGTATTTGGAATCTGTTAAAAGCAATGGAAGAAGCCGGCTACGATGTCGGTGATATCCCGAAAACGTCCGACGAATTAAAGGAAATGATGGTTGAATACGGTTACAATATCGGAACGTGGGCGCCCGGAGAACTTGAAAAACGCGTCAAGAAAGGAAATGTGACATTATTGCCCGTTGAAGAATATGTGGCTTATTTTGAGACACTGCCTGTTGATAAACAACAGGAAGTCGAAGATGAAGAAATGTGGGGAAAAGCGCCCGGCAACATAATGATTTATGAAAAAGAAGGGAAACAATATTTCGTCATCCCGACGCTTGAATTCGGAAACGTTTTGCTGACACCGCAGCCTCTTCGGGGCCGCGACCAAAGTGAAAATGCATTAAACCACATCGGAAATTATCCTCCGACACACCAGGCGTTAGCCGTTTATTACTACATAAACGAAGTGTACGATGCGGATGTTTTGCTTCCGGTCTGGTCGAATTTAGCGGTCATGCCCGGAAAACAGACAACATTAGCCGCAGATGATTGGACAGCTCTGATGATCGGAGACATGCCTCACATTCATATGCTTCCGATGGATGCGTCCGGCATCACGGACAAAAGACGGGCAAATATGATGGTTATTGACTTCTTAACACCATACCTGCTGCCGAGCGGCTTGTACGGAGAATTGCAGGAAGTTGAAACACTGATAAATGCCTATGAAATAACGGGAGATGAAGAGGTTAAAAATCAGAATATGGAACTGATCAAACAAGCCTGTGAAAATCTGAGTTTGGATACGGCGCTGAATTTGAATTGGGAAAAGAAAGAAGAAACAATCGGCAAAATAAAAAGCCATCTGAGCAGTATAAAAAGAAGTTATATTCCCTACGGAGACCATATACTCGGCGTTCCGCCGGCACAGGCTCAAGTGTATGAAATGACAAGTTCGATGCTTTCATACAATACCTTTGAAGTTAAAACAAATGAAGTGGACCTGCTCATAGATTTAGATGAAATATTGGAAGGAAAATACGGTTCGTCTGCCGAAAGCGTGAAAACGGATCTGCTGGATGAAATATTTGCGGGTGCAACCCCCGCGGAAGCCGTCGAGACCGTATTATCGGACAGGGACCCTCATATTGAATACGCGCTCACAATGGCACTGATTTATAAATTAGGCGTTGAAAACGAAAAGCCGACGGAGAAACAGGTTTTCGCCGTTGCCGATAATTTGCTGTCTTTTGATATTGCGATTCAGACAGGCTCTTCGGCTTATAAATACAGAAATGTGGACGATGAGCTTTTCAATATTTACGGTGCGGAAGAAGCGGCTGTAAAGAAAAAAGAACTGATTGAAAATGTAATCATAAACGGCGGAGATCAAAAAGAAAATATAATGAATATATTCGGAGAAGAAGTTTACTCGACTGTAACAGATACAAACTTGACATACGGAGCTGACATGGAAAGAGTTTTGGAAACGGTTCAAAACCGGATCGACAAACTCAACAATCCTGTAAATGAAATCAGCAGTCTGTTAAATGCATTGGACGCAAAATACATTCCGACCGGACAGACCGGAGATCCGATTCAAAACTTTGAAGCGATTCCGACAGGAAGAAATCCCGTGCAGGATGATCCGAGAATAATTCCGACAAAAGCAGCCTACGCTGTCGGCCAGAAACTTGCGGACGGTTTGATTTCATTGTATCAGGAAGAAAATTCAGGAAAATATCCCGAGAAAGTTGCATTCCTTCTTTGGGCCGTGGAAGCCGCGAGAACCGGCGGTGCAAATGAAGGGGAAATATTCGCGCTTTTGGGCGTTAAACCCAGATGGGATACGACCGGAAGGATCAACGGTACGATACCGTTTGAACTGATTCCCGCCAATGAACTCGGAAGACCGCGTGTTGACGTTATTGTCGAAACATCCGGCTCCTACAGAGACTCCTACGGCAAACAGATTATATTAATTAACCAAGCCGTTAAACTTGCCGCGGAAGCGCCCGATTCAGACGAATACCCGAACTATGTCAAGCGGAATTCAGATGCGATTTACGAAGCGTTAAAAGAAGAATACAAAGACAGTAACAAGTATACTGACGCTGAGTTGAGAGAACTTTCGTATGCGCGTGTTTTCGGCCCGCCCGAAGGAGAATACACGCCGGGAATCGAAAATATTGCCGGGAGCGGACTGGAAGAAGATATTGATATCGCTGAACTTTATATCAGCCGCATGAGTAATGTATACGGTGTTGAAGTCGGCGGAAAGACGCTCTGGGGAGAGCAAATGCCGAGCCTTCTCAAAAACAATCTGAAAGATGTTGACATGGGCGTTTTCAGCCGTTCATCCAACCTTTACGGCACACTGGATCACCCGATGGTTGCCGCATATTTCGGCGGACTGGCCGCTGCAATTACTGCAGCCGGCGGAGATGCAGATATGTATATCAACAATTTGAGAAACGGTGAAATCGATGTTCAGACACTCTCCGAATTCATAAGCATGGACTTGAATTCCCGTTACTTGAATCCGGAATGGATTAAAGGAATGATGGAGTCGGGTTATGCCGGTACGGCCCATATGGAAGAATTATTCAGCGTCATGGGCGTTTGGCAGATGACAATGCCGGATCTGGTGACGGATAAAATGTGGGATAATTTATATGAAACCTACATGAATGACAGCAAAGACACCGGCGTTACCGAATATCTGAAAGGTGAGAATGCGTATGCATATCAGTCAATGGTTGCGTCATTGCTGAACTCTGCCTACAAAGGAGATTGGATACCC
Source organism: uncultured Methanosarcinales archaeon (assembly GCA_964446755.1). GTDB lineage: Archaea > Halobacteriota > Methanosarcinia > Methanosarcinales > Methanosarcinaceae > Methanimicrococcus. Next base: position 47,390 of record CAYUQC010000006.1, on the reverse strand, counting down.
TCAGAAGAGATACAAAAACAACTGGAAAAAGAATATGTTGAACAAACGATTTTGAACGGTGTTGTCTGTTGCCATCACACGTGCAGCAATATGGAATTTAATTCAAAAATCGTTGAAGGGCTGATGTCAATGAACATTTCCAAGAGTGAAAAACAGAAATATCTGAACGAAATTAACATAGCGCTCGGGCAGGATTTCAATATTCCGGCAAATCAGCCGGGAAGCGGATCAGGAACAGGCAGCGCTGTTATTGTAAATACGGATGAAAACAGCAGTTCCGATATGACTGTTCCCGCTCAAACGGAAAGCCCTGCCGAAGGAGCCGGATTCGGCCAGGAGGCAACGCCTGCAGGTTCATCTGCCGACGCAACTCAAGTTTCCGGTTATGAAATGATAACAAAAAGAATGGAAGATGTGACATCTTCTGTTAAAGACTTCATCTCCAATCCGACGGTTTCGTCTTCCAGTATAATTGCAATTGCTTTTGTCGTACTGGTTATCGGTGCCGTCTTCTACGGCTTCCGCAGGAAAGGAATTTAAACGAGAAGAAACGGAGAAATCCGTTTCTTATTTTTTATTTAAAAATTATCTCATTTTATTGAAAGTAAAAAATCAGACAGCTGACACTCTTCTAAAAAAATAAAACAAAAAAAGAATCCGTTCCATATGGGAACGGAAATGAAAAACTTAATTCAATTAAGCTGTTGAATTTGCTTGCTGCGTGTGTTTGGAAATCAATTGATACAAAGCAGTCGTATCTTTCATGAAAGAGGTATAATTGGAGCCGTCAACATACGTTTTCATGATATCTCCGTCTTCGGTGACGGTAAATTCAACACCTTCAGTTGCGTTTGCTGCAAGATCCCGGATATCCTGCTTCATTTCATCCGTCGGTTTGAGAACGATGGACTCCATTTGGAAAGAAAGCTGGAATGTCGTTGTGTTGACATATTGGGAAGCACGCTGATAATATTTGTCGTAGTCGCTGCCGTTATTTGCTTTATAGACGATAATTTCATCGTAATTTTCCGTATCATCCGCATAAGCTAAGATATTGTTCAAATTCGTGGAGCCGGAAGCTTTACCCTCCAAAACGTCAACAGCTTTTTTGGCTAAAGTATTGTCTGAAGCGTAGTTGAAGAAAGAAGCGATAATGATCGGATTTCCGGCAACGACACGCTGAGCTGCATGTGTGAAAATAATGTTGTAGCCCTCATAATTCTCGTACTGTGGTTTGCTACCGTTAATAACAATACTGACATTGCTTTCGTTTTCAACGGGATAGTATGCCAGCATGCCTGTTTGGTAGGAAGCGACCATACGTTTACCGGATTCCGCCCCCGGGAAAGCTTCTTTCAACCCTTGATCCACCGTATCATTGGAATAAATTTTAAGAATATTAATACTCAAAACATCTTCTGGAATATATCCGGCAACATCTTTCGCGTTCTTAAATGTAAAATTTGTGTGTGTTCCGGGAACATCTGTGAAAGGATATTCTGTTGTTGTATTATCGTTGCCTGTCAGACTGTCCCAGCCGTAAAGGAGTCCGACAAAAACGGCGGAGCCGACCATGATAACAATGGCAAAAATGGCACCGAATTTCATCCATTTATTTTTTTCTTCTTGCATATATTACACCTTAATAAAAAATGAATTTGAAAATAATGAAAGCCTCGAATCAAGTTGAATAAACCTTTCACCCATGTAAACTATACAGCAAAATCATTTTTCTCCTATAAAAATATTGACTTATGAAAATCAATAAAAAGAGACTCCAACGGAGTGAACTTTAAAAATAAGAGAAGAGAAAATTATTCTCCTCTGTAGATCCGGATGGCTTCCTCAATCGGAACGCGCTTAATGGTTAATGCGTTGATGGCGTTGCACATGCGGACAGCTTCATCGAGCGGTTTTTGGTGGATATTTCGGCCGGTTGCGTTTCCCGCAGCCTCACTGACGTTCAACTGTTTATACAAGTCTCTTAAGAAATCTTCGGGCGCGGCATTGGAGCCCCCTGCACAGACAACCTTTGTCCGGCCGGCCGCCTGAACAGCTTCTTTAAGCAAAACGGCGGAGTCTTGGCCGTCTTTGGAACGCGGCGCATTGACCTTCACAAAATCGGCATTCAGACAGGCGGCAACCCCGGTTGCGCCCGCAATGAGATGCGCGTCTTTTTCATCAATGACCGCTTGACCGCGGGGATAAATCCATAAAACTGTGATGAGGCCGAATCTGTGGCACTCATAAATCAATTGCGCGGCTTCTGCAAGCATATCGGATTCATATTCGCTTCCGAGATAAATGGTGTAACCGACACCGACAATGTTGAGACCGCTGTTTTCTTTAAATTCCATCAGCTGGTCCACGCTGTACAGCTGACCGCTGTAAGGATCGGCTTGAGTGGTTTTGACGAGGTGAGTTTTGGAGTTCATTTTGACCAGATAAGCCAGATCGGGGTAATCCATGCCGTAGCGTGCGATCAGTCCCAGCTGTGTTGCGAAAACGCCGATCTCGGCATTTTGAGCGATTTTAAATAAGTGTTCGGGATCATTGTCTTCTTCGGGGATACCGTCGCCGTAAAAGTCATCGTTTAAGTGTTCAATTTTCTGGTCGCCGGCAAACAGCATTAAACGGCCAGTGTTCTGTGTCGCGCGGAGATAATTGGCGATATAGTCATCGCGAAAATCGGCGAGCACGTCTAACGGAACTAAAACATCTTTCTCATTAATTTGGGACATACTGGAATCAAACCCTTGTTCAATAAAACAATAACAGAAAACGAAAATTTCAATCGAAATTTCGAAAAATTATCAGATATTGGTAATAGAACGGGAATTATTTAAAACATTTTGTAACTTTCCGAAATACCATGTCCGAAAAAATCCGATTATCATTAAATACAGGAAAATAAATAAATCGAGGTAACTGAAAACGGAGAAAGCAATAATGAGAGAAGACATAGAAGGGTTGTACGCCGCATTTAAGGCAAAAGACAGCCGTTTTGACGGCCGTTTCTTTGTCGGTGTGCTGTCGACGGGAATTTATTGCCGCCCCGTCTGCCGTGCAAAAATGCCCAAACCCGAAAACTGCGCTTATTATTCGACGGCTGCGGCAGCCGAACAGGACGGATTCCGCCCGTGCCTTCTCTGCAGGCCCGAGCGAGCTCCCGGAACTTCACCGACGGACGCAACCTCTTCTTTGACCCGCCGTGCGGCAATCTTTCTCGAAGAAAACTGCAGCAGCGGGCAAAGCCTTGAAGAGTTTGCCGCCCGTCTGGGCTGCACCGGCCGGCACCTGCGCCGCGCTTTTAAGGCGGAATATAATGTCACGCCGGTTCAATATTTACAAACATGCCGCCTTCTGCTTGCAAAAAGCCTGCTTCAGGATACCGGCCTTCCGATTTCCAAAATCGCAAAAACGGCCGGTTTCGGAACGATGCGGCACTTCAATAGTTCATTTAAAAATCAATACCGGCTTTCACCGACGGAACTCCGCAGACAGGATTCAAAAGACAACAAACAATCCGGTGAAATCACTTTGGCATTGGGTTACCGCCCGCCGTACCGATGGGACCGGATACTGGATTTCCTGAGGATGCGTGCTGTTCGGGGTGTTGAAAGTGTGCAAAACGGCAAATATTTACGCACCGTTCGTCTTGCCGCCGAAAACGGAGAGGCGTTTTACGGTTGGATTTGTGTCGGCAATCATCCGGAAAAAAATGTTTTGAACGTGACCGTTTCTGCCTCATTGCTGCCTGTACTGCCGCAGGTTCTTTCAAATGTCCGCCGCCTTTTTGACCTGCAGTGCAACCCGGAAGTGATTTATGAAACGCTGTCGCAGATGAATGAGATTAAACCCGGCCTCTGCACTTGCGGAACACGTCTTCCCGGATGTTTTGATCCGTTTGAGATGGCGGTCCGGGCCGTACTGGGCCAGCAGATTACCGTCAAAGCGGCGGGCACGCTGACCTCCGGACTGGCGGAAGCTTACGGAATGCCCGTTCAAACCTGCACTGAAGAGTTGACACATGTTTTTCCTGCGCCTGAAGAAATACTTCTTTTAAAGGATTCCGTCACCGAACGGTTCGGTTTGCTCGGAATCATATCAGCGCGTTCAAAGACGATTTTGGAATTGGCGCAGATATTTACTGACGAAAGCATTGATTTCGGTTTGTGTACTCAGCCGGAAATTGAAATAAAAAAGCTGATGAAAATCCGGGGGATCGGTTCGTGGACAGCACAATACATTGCGATGCGGACGATGGGATGGCCGGACGCGTTTCTTGAAACCGATGCAGGCGTGAGAAAAGCGCTTGCACCGCACACGGAAAAAGACATAACGGCACTGGCCGAAGCATGGAGACCCTGGCGCAGTTATGCGGTAATCAATTTATGGAACACACTGAAGAAGGAATAAACAGAAAAAGGAGAACAAGAAGATGTATTACTCGACGAATTACACATCGCCTTTAGGAATAATTACACTGGCAAGTGACGGCGAAAACCTCATCGGCCTTTGGATGGAAGGGCAGAAATATCACGGCGGCACCGTGCAGGAAGAAATGACGCAAAACAATGATTTGCCGGTGTTTGCCGCTGTAAAAGACTGGCTGGACAGATATTTTAACGGCGGAAAACCTGCAATTTCCGAACTGCCGCTGGCGCCGATCGGCAGTGAGTTCCGGCAGTCCGTTTGGAAAATCTTATGTGATATCCCGTACGGAGAATGCATCACTTACGGCGATATCGCGAAAAAAATTGCCGTTCAGATGAATAAACCCGGCATGTCCGGTCAAGCTGTCGGCGGCGCAGTAGGTCATAATCCGATTTCAATCATCATTCCGTGCCACCGGGTTGTCGGCTCAAACGGCAGTTTAACGGGTTACGCCGGCGGAATTTCCAAAAAAATCAAATTACTTGAACACGAAGGTGCGGATATATCAGCGTTTTCCGTTCCGAAAAAAGGCACAGCGCTTTGAAAGACAAATCCCGGTCAAAAATGAGACGGGAAAAGCATTATATTTATATCACTGCAACGGACTTAAGGAGAAAAACATGCCGGATTTAATCAAAAACAGATACAATCAAGAGTCACTTCGCGAACTTGCCTTGGATATTCAATCCGTTTATAATGAATTTCAGACGGAAGAGTTTTTAGAATCAACTATGGACGAAACATGGAAAGAGTTAGAGTTAAAAGACAGGCTCATACAAATAAGCGTGAATTTGGGAAAATACTTGCCGGCGGATTATAAAACGGCTGTCGGTATCATCGACAAAGTGGTAATGAACTACGGGACTTGGTTAGACGGCTTCGGCGGTTTCTTCCCGATTTTTGTTGAAATTTACGGGCAGAATGAAGCAGATTGGGATATCTCGATGGCTGCTTTGGCGAGATATACGCCGTATGCTTCTTCGGAGCTGGCGGTGAGATCGTTTATCATTAACCGTGAAGAGCGCATGATGGCGCAGATGTATGAATGGTCCAAGGACGAAAATGAGCTTGTCCGAAGGCTGGCCAGTGAAGGATGCCGTCCGCAGCTTCCGTGGGGTCAAGCTTTGGCGCGCTTTAAAAAAGACCCGGCGCCCATACTTCCGATATTGGAACAGCTGAAAACCGACCCGTCAATACATGTACGGAAGAGTGTGGCTAATAATTTGAACGACATTTCCAAAACGCATCCGGATTTAGTTGCAAAACTCGCAAAAGAGTGGTACGGCAAAAATGAAACCACTGACTGGATTGTAAAACACGGGTGCCGAACATTGCTTAAAAACGGAAACCGTGATGTTTTAGCTCTTTTCGGGTATGGAGATGTAACTTCGGCGGAGATTCAGAATTTTGCATTAGAGGCAACATCCGTTTTGATCGGAGAGGATCTTGTTTTTTCATTTACGGTTTTGACCAAGAATGCTTCAAAAGTGCGGCTGGAATACGGCATTGATTATGTAAAATCCAACGGAAAAAGAAACAGGAAGATATTCAAAATCTCGGAAGTTTCATTAAAAGAAAAGGAAAAGAAGTTTTACACAAAAAAACATTCTTTTGCAGATGTCAGTGTAAGAAAACATTACCCCGGAATCCATTCGATTACCCTGATCGTCAACGGTGTCGAGCAAAAAAAACTGGATTTTAAAGTAGACGCCTGATAAATGAGTCAAAAACACGGGCTTCTGCGAGTTTGAGCCTCGGTATTTTGACGAATTGACAGAAGCTCTGCTGCAATGATAGAATCATAAAAAGAGAAGCGCCGCCTACAGGGCTCGAACCTGTGACATTCTGGTTAACAGCCAGACACTC
>CAYUQC010000006.1:0-40987 GCA_964446755.1 uncultured Methanosarcinales archaeon | reverse complement strand
AAGCGCCGCCTACAGGGCTCGAACCTGTGACATTCTGGTTAACAGCCAGACACTCTACCATCTGAGTTAAGGCGGCATAAGCCGATTTGAAAGAATCGTTGTATTGTATATAAATTTTATGACACGACGGAATGTGTTAAAATTTGTCTGAAAGCGCCGCCTACAGGGCTCGAACCTGTGACATTCTGGTTAACAGCCAGACACTCTACCATCTGAGTTAAGGCGGCATTTAAATAATTCATATTTTGAAACTTTGGAATTATATTACCAACAGTTATAATTCATACATTCCGTTATGAGATATATAAGGTTTTTGAGTGGGCCTGACAGGATTTGAACCAGTGACCGCTCGGTTATGAGCCGAGCACTCTAACCGCTGAGTTACAGGCCCGTGTTGCAACGCATTGAAACAATACGACAAACAGCGTTTTTATATTAAAATACTTTCGAAAAACTGAACAGAATTTTTAAAAAAATGATTTGAAACGGACAATTCATAATAAAATTAAAAATAATGACAGAATAACAAAAATATATTAAAACACAAGCGCCGCCTACAGGGCTCGAACCTGTGACATTCTGGTTAACAGCCAGACACTCTACCATCTGAGTTAAGGCGGCATTTATTGATTCAAAACGCGACATTCCGGTGAACAGCCGGACATGCGCCGTCTGAATTAAGGCGGCTCACGTTCTTGAAGCGAAATATTCAAAGCCTGCAATTATATTTAAACATTGTGAAAAAAGAAAGGGTTGAAAACCGTTTTTCAGATTTCAACCGGTTCATTTCAGATTTCAATGAGTTCGTATTCGTGTATTCCGAGACCGATTTCTTCACCGTATTCGATTTGGCGCCAGCCGTTGACATCTTTCCAAACCCCTTTAAACTTGTCTTCACCGGGATTGTGATTATGCTTCAACTTACTGTTTTCAAAACCGATGCTTTGGTTAACCAGATCATAACACGCCTGATCCAAAGCGATCGGATCATCCGACGCCAGAATGCCGATATCGGGAACAATCGGCGCGTCACTCCATGAAGCGCAGTCGCAGTCGGGTGTCACATCCATTACAAACGTCATGTAACAGACTTTTCCTTTTTTGTCTTTCACGGCACCGTAAGCGTATTCGGTCATACGGTCAATGAAAGCGGGCACACGTCCCCAGTCATGGAAAATGGCATCTTCCGGACAGATCATGCAGTGGCCGCAGCTGAGACAGGTCGCGCCGATGATGTGCGCGCCGTTATCCGTCATCTCAATGGAGTCTGCCGGACAGGCGTCCATGCATGCGCCGCAGGATGTACATTTATCCGGATCGACCTCCGGCTGAGCAGCTTCGTGCTGCTCCCATTTGCCGCGAACGGAAGCGCAGCCCATCGCCAGATTTTTGACTGCGCCGCCGAAACCGGACATGATATGTCCCTTGAAATGCGTCAAAACAATCATTGCATCGGCATTCACAATATCGGCGGCGATTTTGACTTCTTTGAATTCTTTCAAATTGATGGGAACGGAAATTTCATTGTCTCCCTTTAAACCGTCGGCGATAATGACGGGCACGCCGAGTGCCGCGTAATTAAATCCGTGCAGCAGAGCTGTTTCCACATGGTCCACCGCATTTCTGCGGAAACCGATGTAAAGGGTATTTGTATCCGTTACAAAAGGGGACGCACCCGCTTCTTTAATACTGTCCGTGACCGCGCGGACAAAAACGGGATTAATGTACCCGTCATTACCGCGTTCGCCGAAGTGGAGTTTAACGGCCGTTAAATCTCCTTTCGACAGCATGCCGTCAAATCCTGCCGCCTTGAACAAACGTTTGATTTTACAGACTTTGCTGTCGGACGTACGGCGCGCCCTGAAATTTGTAAAGTAAACTTTTGATGCCATTATGACCTTCTCAACGATTTCAATATAAAAAATAAAGTAAAAAGAATAAGAACAGAACACTTAAAGCCGTTTTCCTTTCAAAACCATCAGCTCTTCAAAAGAAACTTTTGCCGTGCCGATCACTTCGGCGGAAAAACCGTTTTTCCTCATTTCTTCGGAAACTTCATCCAAACCGGTGAGGGAGGAAATGAGAAGCAAAAAGAAACCGCCCGTTTTGAGATAAGCGCCGGTTTCATTTAAGAAACGGTCAATACTGTCGCGGCCGGAAAGACCGCCGTCAAATGCATAATTGAGCATACCGCTCACTTTTTCATCCGGAGACGTCGGCAAATATGGCGGATTAAATAAAATCAAGTCAAACCCGAGCGGCGGTTTTGCCGGTGTGACGTCTTCAATCGGCGTGTCAATGGAACGGAGACGCCGCGGTTTTTCAAAAATGCCGAACATGTCGGATTCAAAAGAGCGAACGCCGTTCATCTGCGCGCACATAACGGCTGCCGGATTGATGTCAACGGCCAGCAGATGCAGACCGGAAAAATGATTTTGAAGAAATGCGGAAACAAACCCGGAACCGCATCCGACTTCTAAAACAAAATATCCGTCGCCGTTAAATGAATCGGAGTCTTGGTAATCCGAAAATGCCGAAACCGCACAATCGGCCATCAAAAAAGTATCTTCGGCGGGTTCGTAAACATCTTCCAGAACAGAAACTTTTGTTCCTTTATATTCAATTTTTGTGACGATAACGGGTTGGAGACTATTGTTTTTTTGAGTGTTCATTTTAATCCCGATTGTTTTACTTTTTATTTTGCTGATTTATGACGGTAAAGCAAATTCGAAAAATGCGCGATATCGGCCGGCGACAATTCTTCGGCGCGCATGGATAAGACATCACCGACGGTTTTATTTTGAAGCGTACCGGAAACTGCATCGCCGGCAAACGGCAGACCGGACAAATCCTCTAAAATTTCTCTCAGTCGAGGGATTTCCATGGTGAGCGGACTTCCGAGAAGTGTGTTTTTGATTTTCTTCCGGCGCTGGCTGAAGAGAGCTTTAGTGACCGAAAAAAAGAATATTTCATCCTCGACCGGATAAGATGCCTGCCGCGGCTTGAGAAGAATGACAGCGGAATCTACTTTCGGTGCAGGTTCAAAAGAGTTTTTCGGCACTTTCAGGATCAAAGATGCGTCGGTCTTGTATTGAACATGAACGGAGAGACGACCGTATTCTTTACCGCCCGGCGCTGCCGTCAGACGCTGCGCAAATTCATACTGATACATCAAAACAGCAAGATCGAAACCGTTTTGCAGAAACTTCAAAGTGACATCCGAAGAAATAGAATACGGCAGATTAGCAACGATTTTATTAAACGGCAATCGGGATAAATCGACATCCATGACGTTTCCCTGAATGATTTCAATGTTTTCATAAACGGAAAGGCGGGATCGGAGAATGCGGACCATCTGCGGATCGAGTTCGATGATAATGAGTTTGGAAACACGCGGCGCAATCCGTTCACTCAAATTTCCGATTCCGCCGCCGATTTCAAGAACAACATCTGACGGCTCCAATTGAGCGGCATCAACGATTTCATCTAAAGCGGCGGCGTCCGTTAAAAAATGCTGGTCCATTCTGCCGCCTTTAACACCGTATTCTTTGAGAATTTGATAAACCATAATAAATCCCGTTTTAAAACTTTAAAAAATAAAAAGAAATCGACGTAAAAAGAAAACGGGTGAAATCACCCGTTTATTCATTGATTATCGGAGATTAATCTCGCCTGCTGCCGTAACCGCCGCCGCGGTTGCCGTAACCGCCGTCACGTGCGCCGCCGCTTCTGTTGTCGCGGTTGCCGTCACGGTTGTTGTAATTGCCGTGGCCGCGGTTTCCCTGATGGCCGCCTTCCTCACGCGGCTGCGTGAGCGCGCGGGACGGCGGTGCCGCAAAGACGTAATATTTCTGCCCGCCTTTCATTTCTTCAATAATGCGCTGAACAATCAGTTTTTCCGGATTGTGGAGCGCAGGAACGCGGGTTTTTAAGTCGGCGAATCCGTCAAAGGGTCCTTTTTTGGACTCTTCCAAAACATCCAGCATCAATTTTTTACCGACACCGGGAAGCAATTCCAAACTGTTCTGCCGCATGGAAAGAGGTTCCGCCTTGCTGAAGAACTGTACGAAACGCTCTTCGTTGGCCGTGACGTAATCTTCCAAAACAAGCGGAAGCTCCAATTTTGCGCCGTTGGAAAGCTCATCATAAGGAATGCGGGATTTGACGCGTTCGACATACTCTTCATCTCGTCCGCCGATATGTGTTTTGATGTGTGCTGGCGGAATTTTGCCTTCGACAGGAATGAGTTCCATCAAAATAAGCTTGTTGTCACCGAGTGCGTGAATGAGCGGCTTTTTTTGGTAAACGGGCCGGTTGTCCGTCTCTCTGCCGTACGGAAGATAATCCAAAACCCAAACCCACTCTTCACGGTCATCGCGTCCGCTCTCAGGCTTGCGGTCTCCATGGCGCTTGTGCTCAAACGTGGGATCTGCTCTCGGTCTGTTCGGGATTTCATCAGTCATAATATATACTCTCCGTTATTGTGATTGAGATGACTGTTCCAAATGCGCCGGTATCGGCACGGGTCACTCTTTAAGTTATAAATCATCTCGGATTTTGTTATTCAAATACAATTCTAATTTTATTTAATCGTTTATATAATTAACACCTGTATTGTTTTAATAATCAAATAAACATAGACCCTCGATCAAAATCCGATTCATGATCGGATTTCGATTTTTATTTTTTATAATAAATGTATAATGGAATAATGGTTCTATTTATTCACTTCAAATATAAATAGAAGACTCATATAGAATATCATCAAAAAATCCGGAATAAACCGAATGTTCGACTTCATCCAAACAATTGATTTTTACATCATTCTGCAGATTTACCGCGCCGGCGGAAATCCGATTTTAGATCAGGCCGCCGTGATTCTTTCATTTTTAGGAACGGTACGTTTCGGTGCCATAATTCTCAGCATTCTTTTTTGGATGAAAAAAGAAACACGTCCCATAACGATCGTTCTGCTTTCAGCGGTTCTGCTCAGCGGCGGCCTGACATGGATCATTAAAGAAATTGTTGACCGGCCGCGGCCCTATATTGAACTCGGTTTGACGGCGGCGGATATGCTGATTCAGACAGATCCGACCGTTTCTTTTCCGTCCGGACATGCGACAACGGCATTTGCAACGGCATCTGTTGTCAGTTACTATTTCAGAAAATGGGCGGTTCCCGCTTTCCTTTTAGCCGGCATTATGGGATTGTCTCGAATTTATCTGCTTGTTCACTACCCGTCGGATGTTTTAGCGGGTGCAGCCGTCGGAATTCTGTCGGCCGCTTTTGTGATTTATTGGTATGCCCGGTATCGGAGAAAGACAGAAGCCGGCTTTTCTGAAAAAACGGAAGCTGACGCTCAAGCATTTAACAATTAAAAAAAGAATGAAAAAGAAGTCCCGATTATTCGAGGACTTCAAGAATGTGGGTGGTAATGTTAGATTTACCGCCGGTGCATTCGGATAAGGTTCTGCCGCAAACGTTGCAGACAACCTTTCTGCTGGCACTGCCGAAAATAATCTGTTCATTTTCACAGTCGTTGCATTTCACGCGCAAGAATCTGCTTTTGGGTTTGTTCGTATAATCTGCTGCCATTCTGCTCACTCCACGAATTCGAATTTCTTTGCTCTAAAGCCCTTTCTCTGGTGCGCTTTCTTGCACTCGGTGCATCTGTATTTCAATGCAACCTTCTTGGTCGGCTTGTCACCGCCGGGAACCTTAGAGAATTTACCGGCGTTACCAATACCGGTTTGTCTTTTCTTCTGTCTGGCAATCATTGTAAGAGAGGAGGCTTTGCCTTTCTTAACTCTCTCCAAAGAAACTTCCGTGTGCTTTTTGCAGAACGGGCAATATGTTTTAATGGTCTTCGGCATCTTCATGATGTTTCACCTGCGATTCCTTAATAACATCCAACGGGATAAGCCCCGCCGAATTCATAAAATACAAAAGGATCCGTTGCCGGAATGATACAATCGGTCGCGCGCTGCTTTGACGCCGTTTCTCACAATTAAATATCGGGACGCACATCCGAGTCATGACAAAGATGCTGGAATCAGCAACATCAGGACTCAGGATTGCCTTCGGAACTGCCGGTTATACCTAAGGCGACGCCGCGCTTAATCAGCAGATTCGCATTTGCGGCCGGCAATTCGACCTCATCCTGCGCTCGAAGCTGATAAGTACGCTTATCTTCGCCCATAAATTCAGGTAAATCCTTTAATATTCGGACAAAAACGTAATTCTCATTTATAACATTTGCGGAAGATGCAGAAACCTGAGTCGGCGCGGAGGCGGCAGACCCGCCGGAAACCGGCACCTCAACAGCTTTTTTTTCTTCGGTCTTCGGCTGAGACTTCGGTTCGGTTTTTTGAATCGGCATCTGGCCTTTGGATTCGGTCTTAAAAACGGGTTTTTCCGATTCCTCTTTGTCCGCATCCACCAAATCGGCGATCAGTGCGCTACGTGCTTTTAAGATGGCCTTGAGAACGTCTTCATAAAGTTCCTGTTCCGCCGGCAATAATTTGTCGACATCCTTTTTCAAAAGAATGTTTTTGGAATTTGTAAAAGCGCCTGATGTCGCACGCTCCACCACTTTGCCGGCGCGTTTCATGAAAACGGTTTCGACATCCGTAACGAGGCCGGAGAGTTCATCTTCCAGCATCTTGTATTCAACGGATCTCGGGCGGCCGATTTTTACCATTTCAGACTCCAGGTTTTTAGCAGCCGCTGCCGCCGTTGAATAAAAATCGGACGGAATGGGTTTCAGATCGCGGGCTTTTTCCCGGCGGACCGTTTGTTTGACCTCTTCAAGCGTTTTATCAATATCCATAATTTGCAACTCCCCTGCACATCAAATATACAGCGGCGTATTCGGGAAGTTCCTCCTTCCCTTCGACAACGGAAAATTCTTGTCCGTTAAGCAGGAACGAAAACGGGCGCTGAATTCGAACCTTGGTCGGTTTGCCGTCAAACGCCAGCGAATCCGTCAGCGGATTATATTCCGGCAGCCGGTCAAGCGTCAGCGTCTGCACTTCAAATCCCGAGCCGCCGTGAAGCGACCCCGGAAAACGGATCAGCCTTTTAATGTCGCCCGTTACCGGCTCGTCAACACTGGCGCCGGCATCGACACCGAATTCCGCGACAGTTTTCTGAATAATGTATTCGATAATTCCTTTAAAATCTTTGACGGGAAAATCCAACCGTCCTTTGTCCGTGATTTCGGAAAGCATTGACTCATCCGACGCGAACTCCGCCAGCTTTTTCAAAGTGGCATCACCTGCTATTTTATTCTCCTTTAAGTCTTTAAACATTTCCTTAGGGTTGTCTTGCCCTTTCACAGCTTCTGTTCTCAAATAATCAACGACATACCCGGCGATGCGCTTGCCCCAACCGTTCTCATATCCTTCCAAAACCCATTTTGTCGGGATTTTGCCGCGGCGCCCCATAAACTCTTTGGAGCCTGCGCCGGTATCACCGACCATAGCCACCTCTTTAAAAAAGAATTTAAAATCCAGATCACGTCCGCTGATATAATTCACGATTTCCCGGCGTTCGGCGCTGTCGAGCTGAGAGATTTTATCATCATAAATGTGAAAATGATAACCGCGGCCGCCCGAAAAGACAAGCTCGATATTGTCTTCGGAAAAACCGAAATCATCCATTAAGAAATCGGCGAGTTTCAAGGATTCCGCTTTGACGTGATCCAGCATATCGGAATACGTCATTTTCGCGCCCGGCAGGTGATCGGCGTCCAAATCGAAAATCAGGTCGGCGCCTTTCCAGCCTTTCTGATCCATGCGCGCCGCGCCCGGCATATCGTAATATGCGACAGAATAATAGACATGTGCCGGCGCCATTCCGACGAGATATTCGGAAACTTCATTAAAAGAGCCGAAATATTTGTGGCGCTTCATCACGACATCGGGCATCGGGTCAAATGAAATGAATCCCCACTCCCGCGATGTGAAAGAAGGCGGCATCCGGAGGTCTAAGCTCTTGTAATGCCCCTGAAATTTCGCCTTTAAGAAACGCTTTGTCAGCTCGTCCATTTTTACACCGGTTGATAAAACAATAAAAGTTCAGAATTTGAAACTCTGAATGTCGATAATATTTATAGACATTTTGTTATTATATATCTTTCAATGAAACAAGAAATGACGAGCGCTGATGTGGCAGCGATTGTTGCGGAATTAACGGCGGGTGAAACAACCCTTTTGGATGCAAAAGTCGAAAAGATCTACCAGCCGGATGAAAATGAAATCCGCTTGAATTTATTTGTCAGAGGGCAGGGCCGCGTAAATTTAATTATTGAAAGCGGCAAGCGCCTGCATATGAGCAAATATCTGAAAGAATCACCGAAAGTGGCGCAGAGCTTCCCGATGCTCCTTCGAAAATACATCATGGGCGCAAGAATCATGTCGGTTGAACAGCACGAATTTGACAGAATCGTCAAAATCGGACTTCTGCGCGGCGGGGAAGAAAGCATCCTGATTGCCGAACTGTTCTCCAAGGGAAATATCATTTTGACCGACAAAGAAGGAAAAATCATCCTTCCGATGAAACCGGTCACGTTTAAAGAGCGCCGCATCCGCTCGGGCGAAATTTACGAACTGCCGAAGAACCAGATCAACCCGATGAAAACAAGCAGTGAAGAAATGAAAGCAATCTTGTCGGCGTCCGACAGAGACGCGATCCGAACGCTTGCCAATCAATTCAACCTCGGCGGCCTTTATTCGGAAGAAGTTTTCAGAAGATGCAGTGTTGATAAAACAAAACCGGCCGCCGAATTAACGGATGCCGAAATTCAAATTATTTATGACACGATTAACGAAATGCTTGACCCGATCCGAAAAAGCAGTTTCAGCCCGAGACTGATTTTGAAGGAAAAAAAAGATATGGGAAAAGCGGAACCTGCCGCGCAGAGCGGTGCGGCACCCGAGACGACACCGGCCTTTACGCTGCCGCCCGGCATGGAGATTGCCGATGTTGTTGCGCTGGATCTGGCGCAGTACAAAGACCTGCCTTTTGTCGGATTCAAAACATTTTCGGAGGCTTTGGATGAAGCGTTCGGAAAAACGGCGCTCAAAGAAGTTGAAGTGAAAAAAGAAGAAGTCAAGCAGGATAAAAAGCTCGGCATTTACGAGCGCCGCCTGAAACAGCAGACGGAAACGATTGAAAAATTTGACCGCGAAATTGAAAAGAATACGAAAATTGCCGAAACGATTTACTCCAATTACGCATTTATCGAATCGATTTTGAACGTCCTCAACGGCGCGCGCGACAGCGGCCGTTCCTGGGATGAAATCAAGAAGATTATCGAAACCGCCAAAAAAGAAAATTCAAACGAGGCGGCCAAAGCGATTTTGTCGATTCAGCAGGCCGATGCGTCCGTAACGGTGGATTTGAAAGAGTATAAAGCCGTTCTCGACATTCGAAAAACGATTCCGCAGAATGCGAATGTGTATTATGATTTGGCGAAAAAATTCGAGAAAAAGAAAGACGGCGCCGTGAAAGCTCTTGCCGACACACAGGCAATCATCGACAAGAAAGAAAAAGAGAAGAAGGAAGACAAATCCAAAGGCACCGAATTTGTCCTCAAACGGAAAAAGCATTGGTACGACCGTTTCAAGTGGTTCATTTCCTCCGACGGATTTTTAGTTGTCGGCGGCAGAGATTCCGATTCCAACGAAGAAATCTTCAAGAAATACATGGAAAAGCGCGACTTCGTTTTCCACACCCAGCACCCCGGCGCACCGCTGACCGTCATTAAAACGGAAGGAAAAGAGGTACCGGAAACAACGCTTTTTGAAGCCGCGACTTTCGCCGTTTCCCACTCCACTCTTTGGAAAGGCGGCAACGCATCAGGCGACTGTTACATGGTCAAAGGTGACCAGGTTTCCAAAACACCAGAGACGGGCGAATATGTCCCGAAAGGGTCGTTTATCATCCGGGGCGAGCGCCGCTACTTTGAAGACGTGATGCTGGAACTCGCCGTCGGCCTGGAATTAAAATCCGAAACGCGCGTTATCGGCGGCCCGATTTCGGCGGTTATGAAAAACGGCACTTACGTCTGTGAAGTGGTTCCCGGAAAATTCAATCAAAATGATTTATCCAAAAAGATGTACCGGCTTTATACGGATGTTTTTCCTGATCAGAAATTTTTGAAACAAATCGCATCGCCGGATTTAATTGCTATGGTGATGCCGCCGGGAGAGTCTGATATAAGGAAAGGACCTGACGGCGGAAAGGCGAAACCGGAAGCAAACGAAGAATAAAAGGAAAGAAAACAATGATCGGCGTTGAAATTGACATCATCGTTTCCGACAGTCTTGAAGCGTTGGAATTATACGAAAAGATCTTTGAAGTACAAAGAATTGAAGCCACCGGTTTTGAAAAAGGCTTCAACGAAGCCGTCTTTACAATTTACGGCACACGTTTTCATTTGCTGGACGAAAACCCCGAATACGGCCTGGTTGCCGCAAAACCCGAAGACCCGAAATCGGTTTGGTTCAATATTGTCGTCCCCGATATTGGAGAAACATTCAAAAAAGCAATGGATTCGAGATGTAAAGAGATTCAGCCCGTGACGGAGATGGAAGAAATGGGCATCATCAACGCAATGTTTTCAGACCCGTACGGCATTGTTTGGATGCTTCATCAAATTGTCAAAGAAATCAGTTTCGAAGAACGGATGAAACTGATGGAAAATATGAAATAAAAGAGGATGCGTCAATGGAAAGAACAGAAAAGCAGCTGACAATTGATGATTACATCGACAATTATCCGCCGGAAATCCAAGAACGGCTCAAAAAAATGAGAAGACTGACCAAAGAAATCGTTCCGGATGCGGAAGAAAAAATAAGCTGGGGAATGCCGAGCTTTATGAAAAACGGTTACGTCCTTCAATTTGCGGTCCAGAAAAAACACATCGGCCTGTATCCCGGACCGGAAGCGGTTGAAGCGTTCCGTGAAAAACTGGCCGGTTACAAAACCACAATGGGCGGCATTCAGCTGCCGTTTGACAAGCCGGTTCCTTATGAATTGATCGGGGAAATCATCCGGTTCAATTCAGAGAAAAATAATGAAAAAACGGCTTCAAAAAAGAAATAAAAGAGGATCGATATGAAAGTGCTGAAGAAAGATTTGAAAGGCAGAAGCGGTGAAATCGCGCTGTTAGCGGAGACATTGGAAGATCTTTGGCACTTAAAATACATCATCGATCCGAATGATTTGATATTCGCGCTCACGAAAAGAAAGCCGGAAGGTGCGGGTGATAAGATCCGTCCGGAAAAGCTGGAGAAGGTGACCGTCCGCCTCGGCATCCGTGTCGAAAAAGTTGAATTCCACAAATTCGCGAACCGCCTGCGTATTCAGGGCGTGATCGAACACGGCATGGACACCGGAATGCATCACACGCTCAATATTGAAGAAGGCATGAATCTGTCAATTATCAAAGAGGAATGGAAAAACGACCAGCTTGAACGCATCAAGGAAGCGGAAATTGCCGGCAAGCGTCCGTCCGTCATCATTGCGGGCATCGAAGAAGGCGATGCCGACATCGGTTTGGTGCGCCACTACGGTATTGAGCCGTACTCCCACATCCGCCAATCCTCCGGAAAAAGAGAAAACGGACTGCGTGATGTTTTCTTTAAAGAAGTGGCAGATCAATTGAATTTTGTTTACGATGAAAGCGCAGCCATTATTGTCTGCGGTCCGGGATTTACGAAAGACGATTTCATGGATTACTTCAAAAAAGCGTATCCGGAAATTGCATCCAAAACGGCTGTCGAAGACAGCACAATGATCGGCATCCCCGGATTTTTAGAAGTTCTGAAGAAAGGATCCATTGATAAAATCATGCAGGAATCCCGCCTTTCCCGTGAAGCGTCGATGATGGACAATTTGCTCAAAGAAATCGCTGTTGACGGCAAAGCGGCTTACGGACCTGCGGAAGTCAAAACGGCTGTTGACTACGGGGCCGTTGAAACGCTTCTCGTGGCCGATGAAAAACTGCGCGAAGAGAGAGAAACGGCCGACAGCGCGTCCGACTTGTCGATTGAAAGAATGATGAAAGACGTTGAAGCGGGACAGGGAAAAATCATTGTTTTCAGCACTGAATTTGAACCGGGGCAGAAATTGAATTCGCTCGGCGGGATTGCCGCGATTTTGAGATATAAATTGGCGCAATAAAGGAAGCAGAATGGAAATCAGATTATATACGAAAAGTGATGAAACCGCTTTGTTTGAACTCCTTGAAAACGAAGGAGATGAATGGGCGGAGTATCATACAAAAAACAAAGAGAGATATAAAACCGCATTAGAAAATTCTATCACTTATATTGCCTGCGAAGAAAAAACGCTGTGCGGATATTGCCGCTGCCGCAACGATGATGGTTTCGGCATATACGTTTTAGATTTGCTCGCAGACAAGAAATACAGAGGAAGGCAAATCGGCCGCAACCTCATGACGCAAGTATGCATTGACTTTCCGGAAGCGGACGTCTACGTAATGAGCGATGTTGATGAATATTATGAAAAACAGGGATACAAACGTGAAGGAACAATTTTTAAAATAAAGCGTTGATCTGACCCGAAGATGATGATTTAAAAAAGAAAAAGTGAAATTAAGAATTAAAGATATTTTTCAATCTCAACTTCCAATTTCTCTT
This sequence comes from uncultured Methanosarcinales archaeon, assembly GCA_964446755.1. Lineage (GTDB taxonomy): Archaea > Halobacteriota > Methanosarcinia > Methanosarcinales > Methanosarcinaceae > Methanimicrococcus. The sequence goes on along the minus strand of CAYUQC010000006.1, from coordinate 28,319 downwards.
TAGAGGTCAAGCCCACAAAACTGCTGACCAGATCGCCGTTTAATAAAATCGCGATTGTCGGGATGGCATGAACTGAATATTGACGTGCCAAATCCTGATTTTCATCAACGTCAACGACGCTGAACTTGACTTTGTCTTTGTATTTGGTTTCTAATTCTTCAATAATCGGTTTCTGCATTTTGCAGGGACCGCACCAGGCAGCTGTAAAATCAATAACTTCCAAACTCATTTTTTTCACCTGTTTGTTTTTAATAATTGAATCGAAATAAAATATATCCCGCTTCTAAATAATCTTTGTGTTTTCAAATTTCCCGAAATATCGGATTCAATCACTTTTTTTCAATACGCCCCAATACATGCATTCATCGGGAGGAATTGTAGTGATTCCGAATGCCTCCGGATCGAAAACGGCATTCGCGTTTCGAATCAAAGCAAACGGTGTGCTTTCATCACTTTCGCCCATGACGGCTTCAGCCGCAGACGCCAGATTGTCGGCAACGGCAACGCGCGTGACGGTCAGCGGGCGGCCGAAGAGGTCGGTTTCGCCGCGTTTGTCAACGGTTGCCGAAAAGCCGGCGGCACCGATTGCAACGCCCGTACACCCGAGACGCAACGGTTGTGTCCGGCTGTCGGCAATAATTACGCCGATGTGAACGCCGTATTCGTCCGAAATGAATGACGCGATTTTCCGGGCGCTTTCCGTCGGATTTTCCGGATACAGAATAACGCAGCCTTCCGGCGCATTGGAATTGTCAATACCGGCATTCGGGCAGAGCAAACCGTCTTTGAGCGTCAGCAAAACACCGAAAACCCCGCCGAAAATAACATCCGATTCCCGAATGACCAGCTCGGCTTCACGGGCGTCAATCTGATACAATTTTTCATATTTCAGAGCCTCGGACCCGGGTTGAATATCGTCCAACCGGACAACGCGGTTCTCGGCGGTGGCTAAAGCGGATTCGGCAACCGCGAGAATGTCATCGGTTTGGGGCAGAATGTTTGCCTTTTCGAAGGCCGCTTTGATTTTTAAAAAGATGTCCTCGCCGGGGCGGATTAAATCACTTTTTAAGCCGAATATTTCAAGCGGCTTTGAATTTTGAGATAAAGACATAAAAACCATTTTTAAAATTGAATAAACAGCAAACTATAACAAAATCCGTTCTTCATTAAAAGAATTGCGGCGTCAAAAAAGTGAAAGTGAAAAAAGCGGCTGAGTTATTCAAGAACATGCGCTTCTTTCAGAATCTTTTCGGTATACGTATGCGCGCCGACGGGCATCATATGAATACCGCGGCAAATCGGTTTGAGCTGTTTGATGAGGTCTGCGGCAATTGCCATACCTTCGGAAACCGGATCGTCGGAAGACCGGATACGTTCATGGATTTCAGCCGGAATCGAAATCCCCGGAATATTATTATCCATATAGCTGACCATCTGCGCCGAGCGGATCGGAATGATTCCGGCAATAATCGGAACGTCCGTATCGACTTTTTCCATGAATTCCTTGAATTTATCGATGTCAAAAATCGCCTGCGTCTGGATAAAGTCAACATCAAACGAAAGCTTTTTCTCAAGTTTCATGAGCTGCAGGCGCTCATTCGGGTCTGCGTTGGAAACGACGCCGACACAGAAATCGGGAACGCCGGAAAGACTGTTGCCTGAAAAATCATATCCTTTCTTGAGCTGATGGATTGTTTTTAACAGCTGAACAGAATCCAGATCATAAACGGGTTTCGCCGTCGGATGGTCGCCGCATTTAGGATGATCGCCGCTCATGACAAGAATATTGGGAATGCCGAGCGCTGCTGCGCCGAGCAGGTCTGCCTGAAGTCCGATTCTGTTTCGGTCACGGCAAGTCATCTGCATGACCGGATCGGAATAACCGTTTTCAATCATCAGGCGCGCAAATGCCATGGATGACATATGAAGCGTTGCGCATTGATTGTCGGTGACATTAATGGCATCAACGAATCCCTGAATGGATTTCATATTTTCAATTGCCGGTGAAAAATCGACACCCTTGGGCGGGGAAACTTCACCCGTCACAATAAACTGCGATGATTTTAATTTCTCTTTAAATGTACCTTTCGAACCCATGTTTACCCCGGGATGCGAGACGTTTTTAGATATTGTCCTCGGAATTATTTTTGTCGCCATTCTATCCTGCAATCCTTAATTTGTTGAATATACACACTTTTCAGACCTTGTGGTTTTTCGGCATTTGAATATCATGGAGCATCGGAATCAAATTGATGGAATCCATTTTCTTTTCAATCAAATACCAGACGCACTCATTTTCGCGGGAAACTTCACACTTGCCGTTTTTGGAGCCGCCGCACGGTCCGTTCATTTGAGATTTCGGACAGCGCGCATTCGGGCAGATTCCGCTGAAATCACCGATATTGCATTCGCCGCACAGGATACAAAGATGCTCGGAAGGGTGTAAGCCTAAACATCCGCCGAGTGAAACGGTTTCATTTGTGCCTGTGACGGGGACATCTGTAACGGACGACACGACGGAAGTACCGCTGCCGCAGCCCATCACCAAAATGCAATCCGCGTCTTTGATTTTTTCATTTTTTGCCGCCAAATGGTCAAAGGAGCGAACGCTGCACGCGGCTGTCGGCAGTGCCCAACCGATGATCGGATGGCCTGCCTGTTCCAATCGGTCGGCAAGCTCCAAGACTTCGGGCTCGCCGCCGGTCTTCATTTTAGCGGCGCAGACATTACAGCCGACGATGAAAATATTCTTGCGGCCTTCCACAAAAGGCAGAATTTCTTCAAACGGCTTCGCTTTGGTAATAATCATAGCAAATCATGAAAATGGTCTGTTAAAATCGTTTTTATTCGAATTTCAGGAACCGCCATCCCCCAATAGACAGCATCATTTCGGTTAAATCGAAAATTCAGAATATCATGATATATGCTTTATTTGTATATAAAGTTAAAAGAAAAAGAGCGAAAAATAAATAGAATATAGATAAATATATAAAAATTTCGGTTGACATATCTGAATTAAAAAGAATTACAGCAAAGGCATTCAAAAAATAAAAAATAAAGAAAATGAAAAATCATTTTCTTCTCATGTACAACGCACCGGCAATACCGAGACAAGCGAGGATACCGACAACACCGACGCCCGGAATACTGCTGTCGCCTTCACCGCTGCTGTTGTTGCCAGATCCGTTGGTTCCGTTTCCGGTACCGTTGCCCGAGCTTGTGGCTGACACCGGCATAACGAAAACGGCTTGATAGTTATCGCCGCCGATTTCTCCGTCTTCATTTAATCCCATGAATGTCCAAACCCCTTCTTTGGTCACATCGGCAGAAAATACCGGATTTGCATTCGATCTGACATGAGTGACGGAATGAATCCCTTCACCGTTTGTTTTCATTTGAGACGGGGTGACATATTCCGCAATCTCGATGGGAAGCGGGTCAAGCACATCTTTCGAATCATTGACCTCCTGTGCAAAGAAACTCATGTTCCCGGTCAAAGTAAAATTCAAGGAGGTGCCTGCTTTAACATTGCGGACATCACTGTCGGGGGAAAGAACAACTTTGGAAGTGGTGTTCAGACCGAACTTTTTCAGGTTATCCCAGCCTGCAGAGCTGTTTCCCGCATACAGAACCGTCACAGACTGTCTTTCTCTGTTTTGTGTACTGTTTTCATAACCTTTCTGGATGCTGCTGATGTAGTAAACACCTTCCTGATCCAATTTAATCTCGGAAGCGTACCAGTTGGTTGTCACAGAAGTGTCATTGCCGACATCATAAGTAACGTTGGATGACGAGCGGGTCAGCGTCACATTTGCGATACTTCCGTTCGGATAAATCACCTGCTGGCTCATGTTGAACGTATCGGCGATTTCCGCAAAGTTGGCTTCCGCCGGATGAATAATGTAAAGATAAAGTTTGGCGGTGTCGCCGACATTATAATAAAAATCACCGGCGGTGGCATTAATGGAACCGGACTGGTCCGCTCCCGGCAAAACAATCACCGAATGGGCGGCTGCAGGCATAACCATAGCGAGCATAAACAATAAAACGAGGGTCAATGAAAAAACCTTTCTCATAAAATCAAATCCTTTGTTTTCAAAACACTGTTAAAACACAACGGTAACACTGCTTTAAAAAACGATATTGAATAAAACATTTCAAAGAGATGTCAAACAGCTTCATTCTGAACTGTCAGAGATGGAATTGAAGCGTAAAAGAAATGTGTGAACTTAAAAATTCAAACATTTATACGGCATTCAACAAGATTCAATACATAATTAAAATATAAACATATTGGTGAAAAATTATCAATTAAAATTGATTAATAAATGAAAAATGTTTGAAAAGGAAATGCAAAGACGGCAAGAAAATGAAAAAGAGAGAGGATAGAAGAAAAGAAAAATGGAATTAGATCGAAAATAAATGAAAATGTTTCGGCGAAACAGATTCATTACGAAAATGCTTTTTGGTTTTGGATTGCGTAAACGACCTTGACGGCTTCCGCTGTTTCCCGAACATCGTGTGTCCGAATAATATGACCGCCTTTGTAAACGGCGATACTTGCCGCCGCCAGGCTCGGAATCAAACGGTCCTCGGCAGGTTTGTCAACAACCGAATTTAAAAAAGATTTGCGTGAAACGGCCACCAAGATCGGCATCTCAAAAACATTGAATTTTTCAAACCGATTAATGACGTCAAAATCATATTCCGCCGTTTTTTCGGGAATCCAGTGGCCGATTGCAGGATCCAGAATAATTTTCTGCGGGTCGATGCCGACATGCTCTGCGTTTGACACCGCATTGGAGAGAGAAGACATGACCGCATTCATGCCGAGCGGGTCGCCCGGAACTTTCTGCGTGGCCATCAGAACCGCGCAGGCATCGTGATCGGCAATCACTTTACCCATGCGCGCATCCGCCTTCAAACTTGAAATATCATTAATGATTTCGGCGCCGCGGTTCAGCGCGCCTTCCGCAATGTCGGTATACATCGTATCCACCGAAATCGGAACGGAAATGTTGCCGGAAAGTTCCTTCAGCGCGGAGAACAGGCGCGTTTTTTCTTCTTCGATGCTGATTTCTTCCGCCCACGGCGATGTGGAGCGCGCGCCGACATCTAAAAGGGTTGCCCCGTCGTCAATCATTTTTTGAGCGGCTTCCAGAATAGAAAAAGAATCACGGACGGAATTTTTGTAAAACGATTCCGGACTGAGATTTAAAATACCCATCACATGAGGCGGCTGATTTCCGCCGAACGTTAAGCCGCACATTTTTACCGTAAAGGCCATTCAATCACCCGGAATCGATTATTCAAATATTTTGTTAAAATTTTACTTATTTTCCGCAATCATCTCGGCACATTTAACGACATGCGTCATCAAAACCGCAATCGTCATCGGACCGACACCGCCGGGAACAGGCGTAATCAAAGAGGCTTTTGGAATCACATTTTCAAAATCGACGTCACCGTAAGTTCCGGTCGAATCCGTCGTGATGCCCGCATCAAAAACCGCAGCGCCGGATTTTACCATGTCTTCTTTGATTAAATGTTTCACGCCGGTGCCGACAACCAAAATATCAGCTTCCTTTGTGTATAACTTCAAATCTTTTGTGAAAACGTGGCAGACGGAAACAGTCGCGTCACGGTTGAGGAGCATAGCCGCCATCGGCTTACCGACAATATTACTGTGGCCGACAACAACGGCATTTTTACCTTTGATTTCCACGTTGTACTCTTCCATCAGCCGGATAATACCCTTCGGCGTGCACGGAACAAGGCCTTCTTCATTGATCATCAGGTTGCCCATGTTGAACGGATGGAAACCGTCGGGGTCTTTCATCGGCGAAATGGCGTTCATAATCGTTTGCGCGTTGATGTGCGGCGGAAGCGGCAGCTGAACCAGAATGGAAGAAACGGAATCATCTTCGTTTAGACCGCGGATGAGTTCCAAAAGTTCGGTTTCCGTGATGTCGGCCGGAGGCAGACAGTCTTCCGCCAGAATGCCGACACGGTCGCAGGCTTTGTGCTTCATGCGGACATACATTTGAGAAGCCGGGTTATCGCCGACCAAAACAGTGACAAGCTTGGGCGAGATTCCTTTTTCTTTCAGTTTTAAAACGGCAGCTGAAGCTTCCGCTTCCACTTTGGCTGCAACGGCTTTGCCGTCGATAATTTTAGAAGTGTCGGTTTCGGACAAAAAATCACCTTAAAATAAAACCGGACTGATGCCCGGCGTTTTTGAGAATAAAATTGAAAAAAGAAATCAAAAAATTATTTGTAAACGGGGAAACGTTCACAAAGTTCTTTGACTTCCAGTCTGATCTTTTCGAGTTCGGCATCGTTTCCGGCATTCTTGATGGTGCGGGAAATTGCGCTGCCGATAAATTCCATTTCTTTTTCCTTCATGCCGCGGGTGGTGGCTGCCGGCGTTCCGACACGGATACCGCTTGCAATGAACGCTTTTTGTTTGTCGAACGGAATCGTGTTCATGTTCAAAACGATGCCGGCTTTGGCACAAGCCGCTTCAGCATCTTTTCCGGTAATATCAAAGGATGTTAAATCGATCAGCATTAAGTGGTTGTCCGTACCGCCCGAAACAATTCTGAAACCGTTTTCGGTCAATGTGTCGGAAACGACTTTTGCGTTTTTGACGGTTTGGAACTGATCTTTCCTGAAGTCTTCTGAAAGCGCCTCTTTGAAAGCGACCGCTTTGGCCGCAATCGTGTTCATCAGCGGACCGCCCTGAATGCCGGGGAACACGGATTTGTTGATGGCTTTGGCAAATTCTTCTTTGCACATGACCATACCGCCGCGGGGTCCGCGAAGTGTTTTGTGGGTTGTCGTGGTCACGAAGTCGGCGTACGGAACCGGACTCGGGTGCGCATCGGCAACAATGAGGCCTGCGATATGCGCGACATCGGCAAGCAGGTAAGCGTCAACGGAATCCGCGATTTCTTTAAATCTCTTAAAATCGATTGTGCGGGAATAAGCGGACGCGCCGCAGACAATCATTTGAGGTTTGTGTTGCTTGGCGAGTTTTTCGAGTTCATCGTAATCGATCATTTCGGTTTCGCGGTTGACGCCGTACGGAACGATGTTGTACAGCTGACCGGAGAAACTGACAGGACTGCCGTGAGACAGATGCCCGCCTTCTGACAGATTCATGGAAAGGAGGGTGTCTCCCGGCTTCAAAACGGAGAAATAAACCGCCATGTTGGCACCGGAGCCTGAATGGGGCTGAACGTTGACATGGTCGGCGCCGAAGAGCTTTTTGGCGCGTTCGATGGCCAGAATTTCAGCCTCGTCGACAAACTCGCAGCCGCCGTAGTATCTGTTGCCGGGGTAACCTTCGGCATATTTGTTGGTCAAAACGCTGCCCATGGCTTCCATCACAGCTTTGCTGGCATAATTTTCGGAAGCGATTAAATCCAAACGTGTTTCCTGGCGGTTGAGCTCTCTTTCGAAAACGGCTGCCATATCGGGGTCTTCTTTCTGAATGTAAGACATAAACATCCTCTAAACTTTAATTTTCAGTACTGAAATTCCCGCCGCCAATTTCGGCAAGCAAGAAAAAAATGGGAAGTAATTGGTAAAAATTGATTAAAATATAAATAAATGACCGCAGAGAAAAACCAAATCAAAACCGGAGGTATCAAATCTGCCGGAAGATTTCATTTTTCATTGAGCTTAACTCTCAAATCTTGAACATACCTTTTCTGCTGCTTTTTCAAATTCATGAAAAAATAAGACAGCACTTCTGTCAAAGGGTTGGAAATAACAATTTTTTCCGTGAAAACGATTTGAGTTTTACCTCCGCTGATTTCGGAGAACAGGCCGGTCCAGTGCCCGGTAAACTGTTTATTCACCATATCGAACTCATACCGCTTACAAGGGACTTTGGAAGTGATTGTAAAAACGGTCGAATGACCGCTTTTAGTATATTCAGCGAATTGTGTCCCGCTCAGCATTTCAATACGGTTCAAATCACTGCGCCATTCAAAGTCTTCGTTGTTTGTCACAACGTCCCACACAGTTCGGACGTCAGTATCAAAAACTGCAGTAACGGAAGACTTTCTCATAAAAACACCTTTTACAAGGACTCATACGTTTTCTTCATCAAAAGCGCATCTTCTTCAATGTTCGGGCTCTCACAGATAATTGTGCCGCACGCTTTGAATTCTTTAAAAACCTTCATGAGATCTTTATAATTCATATCGGATTCTTCCAGAATCAAATGATTGCGCTCTCCTTTTGCCGTGTATTCGATACCGGAAATGTGGCAGTGCATTGTCCTGAGCCCCTCTTTTCCGAGCGTTTTTTCGATTTTCTCAAAAATTGCCCGGAATTCTTCGTATGTATTATGTTTGCCGTCACGGGCGTGGACATGCGAAAAATCGATACAGGGCAAAACACCGTCGATTTCTGCGGAGAGGAAAAGCAGTTCATCGATGTCGCCGAACTGTGTTGCCTTGCCGGTGGTTTCGGGGCGGAGCGTAACGGGAATGCTTTCATCTTCCAATCTTGCGGCCAACGCCTTCAACAGATTAAAAACGCGGTCGTAAACGACTTTGTGATCATCCTTGAGATAGAAAGCCGGATGGAAAACGATGTTCGTTGCCGAACAAATACTGCCGATACGCGCGGAATCATAAATGCGCTGAACACTGGCATCCAGCTTTTCTTTCTCAACCGCGTTGAGATTAATGTAATATGGCCCGTGAACACTGAGCGCAATGTTCTCTTTGGCGGCGGCGGCGTTTACTTCTTCGGCCGTTTTCTCGCCCATACGGACACCCTGGACGAATTCCAGTTCCATGCAGTCGAGACCGAGCTCACGGACGCGGGCGATACCGTCAACGGTGCTGCGCCCTTTGGAGCTGACCGGAACACCGGCTGTTCCGAACAGTAATTTGTCGTGCAGTTTCAGTTTTTTTGTGTTGACCATTATCCCACAATCCCGAGGTGATGTGTGATTTCCTTGCGCTTGTTGAAAGAAATTTTTTCTTCCACCAAATCCAGAAAGCTTTCCATGTCTTCTTCATCCAAACTTGTAATTTCTTCCTGGTTCGACAAAACCAAATCCGCTAAATATTCGGTTTCTTCGGCGTCAAGACGTGAAAGCCGCTCCCGGAAATCTTCGCCGCTTTCGGCAAAGCGGTGGGAAATCGGCCTGAGAATAAACGGAAATGAATGACCTGCGCCGGAATCGGTGCTGCCGCCGGCTTCGGGGGCCAGTTTGTTAAAAATGCGAATATCGGTTTCTGAAAAAACACGACCCATTAAATGTCCTCCTGTTTTTAAGATATATATGAGCTGAAATATCGTCGAATAAATAAAAATGAGACACGCTGCTATATTAATATTTCATTTATTTTTCCGAAGATGACCGTTTTTGTCGATTTCACCGTTGTAAATCCGCGTTGTTGAAATCGGAATCGTATCCTCCGCCAAAACAAAATCAACGACCCGAACGGAAATTTCCGACAGCCCGCTCTTACGTCGGATTTCGTTGATTTTATCGGCACCAACCCGGGTTTCGGGGGAGACGACAATATAATCATAATCTCCGGAAACGGACGGCCCGAACGGATCATCCAAACGTGTGATTAAATAAGAATCGGCAGGCAGATTCATTTTCTTCAACAGACCGGAAATTAAATCATTCAGCATCGATTCGCGGGAAGCGTAATCTGAAACGGCATGATTTTTAGCGGCCGCCATGTCATCGGATGTGAGCCCGATGTGAACAACACCGCCACCGGCTTCTTTTAACATTCCGAATGCTTCTTGAATCAATTCGGAATGGCCGGCATGCAGAGATTCGAATGTACCGCCTAAAACGATTCTGACCATGAACGAAAAAACGGCATGGAGGATTATTAAGTTTGTGATAAATCGCTGCGTGATTTTTTAACGGCTTCGGTGCTTAAATGAAAGTGTTTCAAACGGTAATTTACTTGTGCCGGCCGTCACCGCGCGAAAGAACCGATTTGAGAAAGATATAAAATATAAATCAAAAGAATTTAAAAAAATAGAAATAGGACACCGTTCATGCAATCAGACAGACAAAAAAATTGAATCCGCCTGTTTTGCGGAAAAATAAAAAAATAACAAGTGCGGCAGCTTTTGAAAAGGCTCAGAAATCGAATACTTTCACTTCGCTTACTTCGACTATTTATAACGAACAGGTGTTTTAGAGATTACAATGCACCTGCAAAGAATCATACTTATAAAAATAAAACAATTACCGTAAAAACTGTGCATCTGTAGGAGAATTATACATGACTGAAATGCTTTTAGAAGACCTTCCCGGTGTCGGGCCGGCAACGGCTGAAAAATTAAGAGAAGCGGGCTTTAACTCTATAGAAGCCGTCGCTGTCGCCTCCCCGGCAGAACTCGGCGCAACCGCCGAAATCGGAGAAGCAACCGCCGCTAAAATCATCAACGCCGCCAGGCAGGCTGCCGACATCGGCGGTTTTGAAACGGGCGACATGGTCTTTGAAAGACGCCAGCATATCGGAAAAATCAAAACAAGCTGTACGGAATTTGATGAAATGATGGGCGGCGGCATTGAAAGTCAGTCAATTACGGAAATTTACGGTGAGTTCGGTTCCGGAAAAACACAAGTGGCGCATCAGTTGGCCGTTAACGTTCAATTGGACCGGGAACACGGCGGTCTCGGCGGTTCAGTTATTATCATTGACACGGAAAACACATTCCGCCCCGACAGAATCCAGCAGATGGTCGAAGGCAAAGCCAACGAACTCGGCCTCGAACTCGATTACGAAGATTTTTTAAAGAATATTCATGTTGCGCGTGCCTTTAACTCAAACCATCAGATTTTATTAGTTGACTCGGCAATGGATCTTGCCAACGAATTAAAAGATTCCGACAAACCTGTCCGTCTTTTAATCGTCGACTCTTTGACCGCGCATTTCAGAGCGGAATATATCGGCCGCGGAACACTGGCCGACCGACAGCAGAAACTGAACAAACACCTTCACGGCCTGCAACGTTTTGCTAACCTCAACAATGCCGCCGTTTTGGTGACGAATCAAGTGATGTCGAAGCCCGACGCGTTTTTCGGCGACCCGACAAAACCCATCGGCGGACATATTCTCGGCCACACGGCAACCTTCAGATTATACATCCGCAAATCCAAAGGCGACAAAAGAATCGTTAAGTTAATCGATTCGCCGAATCTGCCCGAAGGCGAAGCGGTGCTGGCCGTTACAAGAGACGGCATTGTTGACGCATAAATTTATAACGGGAGCGTTATCGCTCCCGTCTTAATCACTTTCTTTTTTCCGGACCCTTAACTTGAATCGTTCAAACCCTGCATATTCTTTTATATAATTCAAACGCCAAGTTAGACCAACATGTCTCCGGAAGAACTTGCATTATTCCCTTTTTTAACGGAAACGTCGGAATATGTCGAAGAATTGGATTTCTCCCTCGACGCGCTGATGACTTCCATCGCTTTTGAGTCCGTCAGAAGGCGCGGCTTTGAGCGTGTCATGCAGGCTTTTGACGGAGAAGTGTCCAAACCGTCTTTCGGAAATGACAAAGAAGTCTTATCGGAACTTTTATCGTACCCGTACGCCCGTATTTTGGTTTCCTGTGTCAACGAACCGGCTTTCACGCGCCGCTACGCGCTTGCCGAAGCAACGGCCGTGCATTCCGTCCTGAAAAAGACGGTTGAAAAAGATCCGGAATTCGTGTTGGACATCGGAAAAGATTTCGGTGTTTCCGCCGCTCAATCCGATGAACATATCCGTATTTATTTCTCGGATTATATCCGCTACTCCTTATCCATGAAAGACCTGTCATGGAAATTGATCAACCGCCGTATGGAACACGGTTATGTGACGATCCAGCGCGAAGAATTTGCGCGTCTGCTTCAGGAAGCCGTTCGAAAAAGAATTGAAGGATCGCTTCCGATTCCCGAAATCCCGGAGGAGATCCGGGAAGCATGCAGCACTCAAGTGGCCGAGCTGAAAACAAAATACGAAGAACAGCGCCAGAATCTCGGTGACGCGGATTTGGGCGAAGTAGACTTCTCCATGTTTCCGCCGTGCGTCAACAAATCCCTTTCCAACGTCAGAGAAGGTGTCAATCTGGCGCACTCCATGCGTTTTGCGCTTGTGTCATTCCTCCTCAATGTCGGTATGCAGACGGATGACGTTGTAAACGTTTTCAATGTGTCTCCCGACTTCAGCGAAGAAAAGACGCGTTACCAAGTGGAGCACATCGCAAACAACCAATACAAAACACCGTCCTGCGCGACAATGCAGACATACGGCAACTGTGTCGGCAAAGACAACATGTGCGCAAAAATCCGTCATCCGCTGGGTTATTACAGTGCTTTGAAATTTATTGCTGCAAAACGGAAAGAGGAAGAAGAAAAATTCGGAAAAGACGAAGAACCTGTAAAAGAAGAAAATGAAAAAAAGGATGAATGAACAGTATAAATCCGAAAAAATTCATTTTCTCTTATTTATTCTGCATTTCTCAACGAAACCGGCAACGGGGAAAGAACCGGGATGCATCTGCATGTAACCGCCCAATACGCTGTATTCATGGAGACCGTCTTTTTTATCCGCAATACCTTTTCCGCGAAGCATTTCGTAAGCGAATTTTGAATCTTTGGAAGGCTCTGTTACAGAATAGTGGAATTCATGCGCGCGGATGTTTCGGGAGCCGAATTCGGAGGAGAGCGGTTTGGCTTCGGCATACCCGAGGCCCTGAAGCTTCTTTGTGATTCGGGATTCAGCCGGAAGAATACCGGCCATTTTGAATATGCCGTCTTCGGTTTCATAGGATTCGCACAAATAAGAAAGACCGGCGCCTTCACCGAACATGGGAATTCCGTCAGCGGCCAGATCTTTTAATTTTTGAGTGGTTGAAGACTCGGAGAGTTCTTTGATATGGAACTCGGGATAACCGCTCGCGAAATAATAACCGTCGGCAACGGGCAGTTCACCGGCTGTCGGACTGAAAAATTCCAGTTCGGCGCCGGCTTGTCTGAAAGCATCAAACATGGCGGGATAATGGAAACAGAAAGACGGCTCTCGGGCAACACCGATTTTAACATCTGTTTCGTGCGGCCGGATGGCTTTGGGCTCGGGGTGTTCTTTCTCGTAATCGGCGGCGATTTGAAGCATTAAGTCGATGTCCATGTTTTCTTCAATAAAATCCGCCAGCCGGGAATAATCCAAATCTTTTTCTTCGGGGAGGTGGAGCCCCATATATCTTTCGGGAACGGTGATATCCGGATTCCGCGGAAGTGCGCCGACAATAGGGATTTTGTCATCTAACGCACCTTTAATAAGTTCCAAATGCCGGGGACTGCCGATCTTGTTGAGAATGACACCGGCGACGTGAACATCGGGATCAAACTCGGCATATCCTTTAAGCATAGCGGCCGTGCTGCGTGACATGCCGTGCGTGTTGATGACTAAAAAAACGGGAAGATCGAGTGTTTTGGCCACGTGCGCAGCGCCCGAAATCTCGGTCGAGTCCATGCCGTCAAAAAGACCCATCACGCCTTCGACGATGGAAATGTCGGAGCCTTTGGAGGCGGACGTGAATTGGTCGACGACACCGTCGGTTCCCATCATGTAAGTATCGAGATTATAGGACGGGCGGCCGGAAATGACGGCGTGGTATGCGGGATCAATGTAATCGGGGCCGGTTTTAAAACCTTGAACGACTTTGCCCCGTTTTTTGAGCGCTGCCATCAGACCCATGGAAGAAGTTGTTTTGCCGACGCCGCTGTTTGTTGCCGCAATTAAGAACCCTTTTGTCATTATGTCACCTGTTTAGAAAGATTCGGAGTTTTAAATAAAACGTTATTGAAAAAAACTTGTTGATTCGGACAAATAAGTATTTCCCTTCGGAAAAAAGAACAGAGATTCCGGAAAAACGAATGAATAATTTACAGAGTCAAAAAGGATATGCATGGAAGTAATAAATCAATAAAGTAAAAATTAATTGAGTAAATTAATAATGATGAATCCGCACAGAGATTTCAGCTGATTTTTAAAATAAAGGATAAAACAGAAAAAATAAAGAAAAACTGATTGTACAATCAGAAGAATGAAAAAAAGAAGTGAAAAAGAAACCCTGTTAGAGGTATCCTTTTTCTTTGAGCAGTTCCGCGTTTAAAACGCTGGCACCGGCGGCACCGCGAATAGTGTTGTGACCGAGAGCGACATACCGGATGCCTTCCCGAATCCGGCCGACGGAAACGCTCATGCCTTTGCCCATGTCCCTGTCGAGTCTCGGCTGCGGTCTGTCAGGTTCATCGCGGACGATAATCGGATGTTTGGGTTCGGTCGGGAGGTGTGAAAGTCCCGGGTCGAATTTCACGAAAGCTTCACGCACCTCTTCGGGTTTCGGGTTCTTGGCAAGTGTTGCCCAAACCGCTTCAGTGTGGCCGTCAATCACAGGCACGCGGTTGCAGGAGGCGCTCACCGTGAAAGGAGCGGTTTTGACTTTGCTGCCGTCGAAGTCGCCGAAAATTTTCAGCGTTTCGGTTTGGATTTTTTCTTCTTCGCCGCCGATGTACGGAACTACGTTGTCGTAAATGGACATGGCGTAAATACCGTTGTAGCCGGCTCCTGAAATGGCCTGCATCGTAGCGACATTGATGGATTCAATACCGAATTGGAGAAGCGGTTTTAAAGTGACCGCCATCATAATGGTGGAACAGTTCGGATTGGTAATAATGCAGCCGTCCCACTTTCGGTTCTTTTTCTGAACATCGATGAGTCCGAGATGGTCGGGATTAACTTCCGGAATGGCGAGCGGGATATCTTCTTCCATGCGGAAAGAAGCAGCGTTGCTGGCAACAACAAAACCTTCCTGCGCAAAGGCCGGTTCAACCGTTTTTGCAAGATCTGCCGGAAGAGCGGAAAAGACAATATCGGCATCAATTTTTTTGGGATCGATAGCAACAACTTCGATGTCTTCGACTGTTTCGGGAATTTCGGTACCGATTTTCCAGTCGGCGACTTCGCCGTACTTTTTGCCCGCGCTTCTTTCGGAAGCGGCAAGCGCTGAAATTTCAAACCACGGATGGTTGTCCAATGCCTGAATAAAACGCTGACCGACATTGCCGGTTGCGCCGAGAACACCAACTTTAATCTTTGCCATACAATGACCTCTCTCTTTCAATTTCACCAATCACAGTGTAAATACGGCTAATAAAATTGATGAGATTATTAATGTTTCGCTGAAAAGAAAAACACGGGAAAAAACAGCTGTAATCGAATGAAAATGATCAAAGAAAAAAGTAAAAAAGTAAAAAATTTAAAGTGATTTAATCGAATGAATTAACTGTGAAATCAGTTTTCTGTGATTGCTTCTGCCGGGCAGGCAGAAATGCAGTTGCCGCAGTCGGTGCATGTATTTTTATCAATGACGGAAATACCTGCATCGTCTAATGTAATGGCACCGGACGGGCAGTCATCGACACAAATACCGCAGCCGGTACATTCAGTTCTGTTTACAACGGGTAACATATTTTAATCCTCCAATAACCTTGAAACTGTTCCTGTACGAGGAACAAGAGAATCCATAAAAGCCGCAGGAGTATAAAATCATTTTCGCAAAAATGTATCGATTGACACGATTTTTGTTGACGGAACGAAAAAACAGCGGCAAAACAAAAAGTTTTTGCAGTAACAAAAAAGGAAAACAGACAATATGTCTGTGTTTTAAAGATTGATAATTATTATAAAATATTATTTATAATGTGATAGCTGCAACGGGGCAAACATCAACGCAAGCACCGCATTCAACGCAGGCGTCCGCATCGACAGTTGAAATGCCTTCCGCATCCAAACTGAGCGCTTCAGAGGGACATTCGTCAACACAAAGGCCGCAGCCCGTACATTCATCTCTGTCAATAATTACTGCCATGGATTTTTCCTCCTAAAATGTTGTGAGAAATAAAAATCTTTTTTACAAAATTAACGTATAATCCAATATCGTTTTTGAATGAATGCCTCTCATTAAACCCTCGTTCATTCCCAGACAATAAGCATCAATTGAATGACTCGGCGTATAACATTCACCATGAAACATAAAATAAACACTATTTACGTATATAACTTTTGAGAAGAGGAAAAGAAGAATTCTCTCATTTTTTGTCATTCACAAGAAAATCAAAACGTTTTCCGGTATCCAAATTGAACCCGACGGAAAAGAAACAAACCCCTCCGCCTTCAACGTGAACACGATGCTTTTTCCAATCGCCGACCGGCCGGCAGAACAGATTAATCCAAAGACAGCGGTCCCCCTTTTCATTAAAATAAGGGAAATATTGACGGTAATACCGTTCAATCTCAATGAAAAGATCCGTCTGCGCCCAATCCGACGCCGGATTTTCCGCCATAAAAGTCACAAAATCATCCGTCCGTTTTTCATTGAAAACAGCGACCGCTTTTTCCAAAAGCTTTTCAGCGGCTTCAAATTCATCTTTTTCAAATGTTCTCGGCTCCGCTTCCCGCCGGTACGAAACAGGCAACTCGGAAAACGGAAGCAAAGCATATTTGGAATCTGAAAACATTATTCCCACCATCATTCAACGGACGGTGCCGCAAGTCCTTTATCGGTGACGAGCACTTTATCGATGCGGGCCGAATCCATATCAACCACTTCAATCTCGTAATGGAGCCAATCGAGTTTATCACCGACACTCGGAATTTTGCCGAATTTGTCGAGAATCATGCCGCTGAGCGTGTTGTAAGAATATTCATTGCGGTAATCGAGTAAATCGAAGTATTCCAGAAAATCATAAAACGGATATTGGCCGTCGATGAGCCATGAGTTCGATGACCGCTTGAATATTTCATACTCCTCATGGGACGGTCTGGAAGAGGCGTCACCGACAAGCGCTTCAAAGATGTCGCTGAGCGTAACCAAGCCGATAATACTGCCGAACTCATCCGTGATGACCGCATATTGGTGCTGTGCCTCACGGAAATTTTCCAAGACGGATAAAATCGTCATATTGTCCGGGAGGAAATTGACGGGCTGCATCACATTTTCCAGATGAAAATCCGGATTATTGATTTCAGCGATCAGTTCTTTGACCAGCAAAACGCCCACGATATTATCAATGCCGCCATCCGTGACGGGATAAACGGAAAAAGGCGTTTTCTTAATCGTTTCCAAAACATCAGCCTGCGTTGCCGAAACTTCAACGGAGATTACATCATTTTTATGTGTGATCAGAGAACTGACTTTACGGTCATCCAAACTGAAAATACGTTCCACCAGATCCTGTTCCGTCTCGTCGATCGCTCCGCCTTCAATACCTTCCTGAACAATGGCAATGACGTCTTCTTCAGTTGTTGCCGGTTCATACGGTTTAATGCCGAAGATTTTACCGACCAAATTAGCCGAGCCGTTCACAAACCACGTAATCGGGGACAAAAGAATGGATATCCAATTCATCGGCCGGGAAATCAGGCTTGCGATCAGTTCCGGACGGGAATAACCGATCTTTTTCGGAATCAGCTCTCCGAGAACAATCAGGAAATAAGCCACAATCAAAACAACAACCAACAGCGAAAGCTGTCGGGAATAAGGCGCAAGAATTTCAACGCGTGAAATAATTTCAGCCAAACTGCCGGAAAACGAGGCGCCGGCGTAAATACAGATAAAAACACTCAGCGTTGTGATGCCGATTTGAACCGTCGATAAAAACCGCGACGGGTCTTCGGCAAGATCAAGCGCTTTCTGAGCGCCGGATTTGCCGTTTTTGGCAGCGCTTCTCAGACGTGATTTGCGCGAGGACGTGATTGCAACTTCCGATAAAGACAGAAGGCCGTTGATCAATATTAAAACAAGAATGACAATAAGTTCAGTATAAGCCATGATGTATCAAACCGATGCTTAATGTTTTGTTCGGCTTTGGTCTTAAATCTTTCTTAAAAATAAAATAATCGGCCGAAATGCCGAAGCATTCGGTTAAGTATTATTTATCATCCGCCTCTGAATCGGATTCCGAATCAGGAACCGGACAGTTGCGGATACGTTTCGCCGTCATAAACGGTTTGCCGCGGGAAAGATAAAAGTAACCGACAACAGAAACAATTAAAGCCCCGATCGTATCCACGATTAAGTCTTCCATGGTGTCAATGATGGCAACATCCTGATAAGCCGGATTTCCGGTCAAATACAGCGTTGCGTCTTCATCCCAGCATTGCATTGTTGTTCCGAACAGCCAATCCAATGTGTATTCGCCGATTTCCCAAAGCGCACCGGCCGCAACCGCAAATGTAAATGAGAAAAGTGCGACATAAAACGGATTTAATTTCAAAGTTGATTTTTCAGAATCATTCAAAGCAGATGTCAGCGCGAACGCGATTAAACCGAGGATGATGCCTGAAATGGTGTGGAGCATCGTGTCCCACCACGTAAACCGGTCAAAGAAACTCAACGCCTGGCCGAGGAAGGAACCGGCAAAAATGAAAAGAGAAATAACAACGATTAAGCGCGGATCAACAACAAATCCCATTCTTTTTTGAACAAAACCGGGAAGTGCCAAATAAACCAGCGTCATGATAATGAAGAAAAAGTAATAGACATATTCCTGGAGAAGATCGTCTAACGTGACGCCGTCCTCTAACCCGTTAAAAATTTGAAAAGCGATTAAAGCGATACTTATGAATAAAACGAATAAAACAAAATATCGGATATAGCGAGTAATCCTCGGCTCGACGACACCGGAAGCGTATTGTTCCGGATTTTCGCACGGTTCAGTTTCCAGTTTTTTTCCCATTTTAACGACCTGCTTAATGTTCCAATCAATAATTCTAGAGTATAACCCGTTTAATAATATAAATGCCTTAACTTTATTCAAACAAAATGAGTCATGAAATATAAGAATAGACAATAAATAAAAAGAGATATATAAATTGAAGGGTATTTATAAAAATAAGGAGCGAAAAAATGAGTTATAAAAGAGAATCTCCCGAAAAAATTCAAGCTTTAATTTCCGAAAAAGATGTGAATTTCATTGATGTGCGGTCTCCGCAGGAGAGAAATTCCGACGGATACATTGCCGGATCATCCGACATTGACATCCGCAGCCCTGATTTTGATCAAAAGCTGGATGCTTTGGATAAAAACAAAATTATCGTTTTTTACTGTCATGCCGGCAACCGCTCGGCAACAGCGTCTCAAAAGGCGGATAACGCCGGTTTTAAAGACGTTTATATGATCGAAGGCGGCATCTCGGCTTGGAAATCACACGGCCTGCCGGTTCAGAAATAACTTTTTTTCAAAATAAAATGAAACTGATTTGAATTTAATCAAAATCAGCTTCGACATTTTTTCTTTGGATTCTTTTTTGAAGTTCACTGATACCGACAACAAACAAATAAACAACACTCATCACAAGAATGATGGTTGCGCCCGACGGCAAATCAAACTGGTAAGATAATGCCAATCCGATTAAACTCAGTACCGCGCCGATGATACTTGAATAAACCATCATCGTTTTCATGTTATGCGAAAACTTGCGGCTGATGGATGCAGGAATAGAAAGCATCGCGATGATTAAGATGATGCCGACAACTTTGATCATGGCAACCGTTGCAAGCGCAAGCAGACAGAGCAGCAGCAGATAGATTTTGTCGGAAGAAACACCCGCAACACGGGTGTATTCTTCATCAAAACACATGGAAAGGAACTCTTTGAAGAAGAGGATGACAGTCACTAAAATGACAATGTCGATTCCGACCATGAGCCAAATATCTGATGCGGGAACCGTGAGAATGTTGCCGAAGAGATAAGTCATCAAATCGGGCGCATACCCGGGCGTCAGATAAATGAGAATGACGCCGATGGCAACGCCGAGCGACCATAAAATACCGATGGCGGAATCTTCGGAAACTTTTGTTTTCTTGCTTAAGAACCCGAGTGCGCCGGCCGACAAAATACTGAACGGCAGCAAACCGATGAGCGGATTGAGGCCGAGATAAAAACTGAGGCCGATTCCGCCGAAACAGGCATGTGAAATACCGCCGGCGATGAAAACAATCTTCTTGGTGACGACGTAAACGCCGATGACACCGCAGGCAACGGAGGTTAAAATCGTTGCGATGACGGCGCGCTGAATGAAGGTGTATTGAAGCGCATCCAAGATTTCAAGCATTATTCAGCCTCCTTTTTTCCATCATTTTGCCCGGCGGATGCCGATGTTTCGGAAGGATTGAGATTTGAAATGACAGGGGGTGTACTGCCGCACCCGCATGTGCTGTCGTCGGCACCGTGCACGTATTCGTGCGTGCCGAAAACACGGTGCGGAACGCCGTGAGCGATCAGATCGATAGAACAGCCGTAAGCGGCGATAAAATCCGTGCGCGACATTTCTTTGCCGTCATGGAAAAAGAGGCGACGATTCATGCACGCAATTTTATCCATATGCGCAGAAACAGCGCCGACATCGTGACTGATGACGATAATCGCCATTTTATTTTTGAGTTCGGATAAAATGCGGTAGAGTTCATCCTGCATGAACGTATCCAGACCGGTGTTCGGCTCGTCCATAAGTAAAAATTTCGGGTCGTTTGAAAGCGCGCGGGCAATAAAAACGCGTTGGCGCTGGCCGCCGGAAAGTTCACCGATCTGTTTGTCTTTAAAGTCCGCCATGCCGACGGTTTCGAGTGCCTGCATTGCCGCCGTTTTATCTTCTTTGGAATAGCGCCGGAAGAGTCCGGCCCGTTTCAGCCGGCCCGTCAGAACAACTTCCGACACGCTGATCGGGAAATCATAATCGTATTTGCTGTACTGCGGAACGTAACCGATGTATTGCCGTGCCTTTTCGGGCGGCAGGCCGAAAACGGAAATCTCTCCCCTTGAAACCGGGACAAGTCCCAGAACCGACTTGAGAAAGGTGGTCTTGCCGCCGCCGTTGGGACCGATAATTCCGAGAATTTCGCCGGGACCGTCGATCCGAAGTGAAACATCTTCAAGAACGGTATGCGTGTCATACCGAACCCACAGGTTTTTGACATCTAAAACGGGCGCGTTCGGATTAAATTCGTTTGAATGCATTTTGATTTCCCGTCCCGGTTAAGACATGTTTTCGGCCAAAACCTGACCGACACGTTTCATGTTTTCAACATAATTCTTTGCAAGCGGATCAATGACATAAACACTGCCGCCGAATCCTTCGGCAATTGCGGTCGCGCCGGAAACGCTGACCTGTTCCTGAACAAAGATGACGGAAATGTTGTTTTCCTTGGCAAGGTTGATAAATTTCACGATGTCTTTGGGGGCGGGTTCTTTACCGTCGACTTCAACGGCGATTTGAGTGAGGTTGTAATCACGGGAGAAATAACCCCAGGCCGGGTGATAAACCATGAAATTGCGGGAGTTCAAATCGGAAAGTCCGTTTGTGAGTTCTGCGTCCAGCGCTTCCAACTCGCGGATGTAAGCGTCGGCGTTTGCGCGGTAATACGATTCGTTGGACGGATCAACGGAAACAAGTCCTTTGTAAGTATTTTCAACCATAACAACAGAAACTTTCGGAGATGTCCAGATATGCGGATCAGTGGAGTTGCCGCTTTGAATGAGTGTGATGCCGTCGGAAGAGTTGACAACCGTCATATTCGAATTCAACTCCGCGAACGTTTTCATGTTGTTTGTTTCAAACGGTTCGCCGGATCCGAGCTGCATGTAAAGGTCGGCTTTGGATAAATCTTCCAGCTGCCGCGGAGACGGGTCATACGTATGTCCCGCGCCCGGCGGAATCATAGAAATGGCAATAACATTATTGCCGCCGACTTTTTCAATAAATTCTGTTTGCGGGACAACGCTGGCGGCCACCAGGATTTTGCTTCCGTTTAAAATCAGATTGACAGATTCATTGTCAAGCGGGTCGTAAGCCGCGTTCGGATCGCCGTGGTCATGACCGTCACCTTCGAAATGGTCATCGCCGCCGAGACAGCCGGAAAATGAAACAGCTCCGATCAATAGGACAACAGTAACCGCCAAATAAATGATATTTGCTTTTTTGAATTTCATGTTTCGTTCTCTTTAAAGTTGTATGGAATTTGAAAATGGTTTGTTAAATCGGACGGTTTTCCTTAGTTTTTGGCATCATGCCAAATTCTCGATTTTAAATAGATAAACCTTCAAAACAGATGCTGTGGAGATTGTCTGTGCGATTCATCAATGGATTAAAGTTTTCGAATCAAGTTCGGATGCGTTTCATGAAAGCAGGAGTCATGACGGATCTGCTGGGTTTCACCTGATTTAACGCAGCAGGAAACGGACGGGTGCCCCATGGAAGAACACATCCGATCAATCGCTTTTTTTGAAACGAACGTTTCAATCCGCAGAGTTTCATCACAGGATTCTTCAGGGGTTAAACCGTAATGCGAAAACATTAAACCAAGTATCTGATGACGTTTCAGGCAAAACGCCGCATATTTTTTTCCGTGTGCCGTCAGCTTGACGCCGCGGTAAGGAATGTGGTCGATGTAACCTTCATCGGCTAATTCGGCAATCAGTTTGGTAACCGTTGAGGGATCCACATCAAACTCCCCGGAGATTTCGGTTGTCCGAACCGTTTCACCTTTTTCAAGCAGGAATTTCAAATAAGAAACCTTGCGCGGACTCAGCTCAAGACCGGTTATTCCTTCGTTTTTGGTGTTTTCAGTCATTAAAAGAAGAATAGAAATTCAGATTTATAAAGATATTGGAAATTTTGGCATCACACCAAATTATAGAAAAAATGTTCAAAAGATTTCCAATTTAAAAAAGATGCCGGAAAAGAAATCTTTAAACGGGAAGAATAAGTAAATCGTTTAAATTCATTTCATAAGTCTTATAAAAACATGAGGACCACATAATGACTCTGACACCCATGAAAAAAGCAAACCTTCTGCTTCTTTTGGTTGTTTTCTTTTGGGGATTGTCATACCTGTTCACAAAAAACGGATTGGAAACCCTGCCGCCGTTTACATTCCTGGCACTTCGGTTCGGTCTCGGATTTGCGGCTGCAGCTCTGATATTTCTCAAACACTTTTTGAAAATCAACAAAGAGACATTCTTGGGCGGCGCAATCCTCGGATTTTTCTTATTTCTGACACTCGGCTGTGTTTATTTCGGTCTTCAATACACAACCATTTCAAACGCAGGATTTCTCGGCAGCCTGACGGTTATTTTTGTGCCGATTCTCTCGGCAATCGTTTACCGGAAACTGCCGGAGAAAAAAATACTTATCGGAAGCGTTGCCGCAACGGTCGGGATCGCGTTCCTGACACTGGAAAGCAAATCAGGATTCGGCATAGGGGACTTTATCTGTATTTTGGCAGCGGTCGCTTATGCGAGTCACATTTTAATTGCGAAGCGTCTGATGAACGTGAAAGAAACGGACGCGCTCAATCTCGGGATTGTTCAACTCGGATTTGCCTTCCTGTACGCAACAGTGTGCGCTTTTCTCTTTGAAACACCGCACCTGCCAGCAACAACAGAAGCGTGGGCGGCTGTTATTTTCCTGGCTTTGTTCTGTACGGCCTTCGGTTTTGTCGGGCAGGTTGTCGCGCAGAAATATACGACGCCGGCACATGTGGGATTGATCTTTGCGCTGGAGCCGGTTTTTGCATCCGCCTTTGCATACCTTTTTGCATCCGAGCAGCTCCTGCCGATTCAAATCATCGGTGCCGCAATCGTCTTTGTCAGCGTTTTGTATGTTGAGACGGACTTAAAAGAGCTCAGAGGAAAAAAGAGTCATGAAGCCGGCTGAAATGTACGAAAATCTATATAAATTAATGATGACGATTTAGAAATATGCTGACCCAAAAAAAAGCGGATTTCATTATGGTTATTGCCGTTGTTTTTTGGGCACTTTCTTATGTATTAACACGCTACGGCTTAACGGACCTGGAAGTTTTTAACTTCATGGCCATCCGGATGGCACTCGGTTTTCTGATCGCTGCACTTCTGTGTTACCAATCGTTTTTGAAAATCAACAAAGAAACGATTTTAGCCGGCTCCGTGTTGGGCGCACTCCTCTTCTTAACAATGGTCGGAACAAATTACGGCCTGACAATGACTTCCATATCGAACACGGTATTTTTAATCAGTATGACGGCGGTTTTCGTCCCTCTTTTTTCAACGGTCATTTACAGAAAACTGCCTGAAAGAAAAATTATTGTCGGCACAGTCGGTGCTGCCATCGGCATTTTACTGCTGACGGTAACCGGCATCTCAGGACTCGGCATCGGAGACGCTCTGTGCATTACCGCTGCTGCGGTCTATGCGGTTCACATTATGGCCGCCAAGAAATTTGTCGAAACAAAAAAAATAGACGCTTTAAACCTCGGCATTGTTCAGCTCGGATTTGCAGCGATTTACGCCGGCATATGTTCTTTTCTCTTTGAAACACCGAAGATGCCGGAATCCCCCGATGTGTGGTTTGTCATTTTCTTCCTTGCAATTTTCTCAATCGCTTTCGGCTGCGTGGCTCAAATCGTTGTCCAGAAATACACATCGGCCTCTCATGTGGGATTGATTTTTGCGTTGGAACCGATTTTCGGCGCCATTTTTGCCTATTTCGCTTACGGCGAAGTCCTGCTTCCGCTCCAGATCATCGGCGGGGCTTTTGTCTTCTTCAGCGTGATTTGGATTGAATGGGATTGGAACGATTTGAAAATCAAAAAAAGAAAAAAGAAAGAGCCGATATAAACTTGTTTTAAAGAAAAGTTTACCATATGAACGGAAAAACCCGATATTTGACTTTTTTCATATATTCCAAATAACCGTCCAATTCTTCTTTCAGCATTTTTTCTTCGCCCGGCACACGCAGAAACATGAGAATGGAAAAGGCGATACCGACCAATACACCGTAATATGTTCCGACAAGCATCGGCGCCCCGACAAACATCAAGATGTTTCCCAAATACATCGGATGCCTGACAAATCCGTAAACGCCTGTTGTGACAACCGTTTGCTTCCGTTCGCTTTGGATTCGAACAGTCGGTGACAAATACGGATTATCCGTAAACGAACGGTATAAGAAGAAAAAGGAAATTATCAGCAAAACGCCGCCGAGAATCCAGATTCCGAGAGGAAAATATGCAGTCCAATGATATCTTCCCCCGTCAAGCGGCAGAATGAAGAACCAAACCGGAAGCAAAACCATAACAACCGCGAGATAAATTTTATCCCATTTTTTTTGATTTTTGTACCCTCCGGGATTGAACCTTTCATTTAAAAGTGCGGGACTTTTCCGGTAAAGATAATAAACGCCGGCATAAGAAAGGCCGACAAAC
The DNA here is from genome assembly GCA_964446755.1 of uncultured Methanosarcinales archaeon. Lineage (GTDB taxonomy): Archaea > Halobacteriota > Methanosarcinia > Methanosarcinales > Methanosarcinaceae > Methanimicrococcus. Next base: position 3,021 of record CAYUQC010000006.1, on the reverse strand, counting down.
CATATCATGAAGAGCCAGCCGCTTAGAAATTGAAACGTTCCCGCCAAAATGAAAAAAACAACGGCCGAAAAAAGCGGAGAAATAAAAATCATTGCCAACCGAAGCTTGGAAATTTTCAAGGCAGACGGCGGTTGAGATTCCGAAGACATAATAAAATAAACGTATGAATTGTATAAAAAAGATTACTTGAAAATCAGCAACGAATAAGGATCAATCAAAAAAAGAATTAAAAAGCGATGTTAAAATCGCTTTTAAAAGATTATTCTTCAGCAACCTGCGCTGCCAACTGTTTGCCGTAAGCCGTGAAATCGTTTTTCGAAGGAACGGGTGTTTCTTCGCAGGCTTTGACAAAGGCACGGATATTTTCAAGCGGCGTCGTTTCCGGAACGTCGCAGGCGGATCCGGCAATGTTAATTCCCTGACGGATGATTTCAGCTGTTGCGTTGTACACGTCTTCGGGCGTTCCGTTCGGGAACAGTTCGATAACATCCAAATTACCGTAAGCTGAAACGTTTCCGAGTCTTTGCTTGGCATACCAGACCGGAACGGCTTTGTCAAAGGAGAAGCCTTCAACGCCGGACACGGCAATATGTTCAAGCATCGGTTTGGTATTGCCGCAGATATGCAGAATCGTCGGCGCGCCGGCTCCTTTTCTCATTTTCTTGATGGACGGCAGAACGAATTCGGCATACATGTCGCCGGAAAGTAAATCACCGGATGAAGTCGGATCGATGGCGAAGAGAATGTCTGCGCCGTGGGCTGCCATGAGTTTTTGATAATCGATCACGAAATCGGTGATTTTATCGACGAGCGTATGCACTTTGTCGGGGTCACTCAAAATCCACATGAACATTTCATCCACGCTTGCCATGTGACCGGCAATCGTAAACGGACAGACGGTTGTCGGCAGAAGCGCCAAATCGTCGCCGTACTTTGTTTTGAGAATGTCAAGGGCTTCCAGAACGACCGGAATGCGGCCGAGCTCTTCGATATTATCGGGAACGGTAAAGTTGTCCGGATCGGTCACTGGATGTTTTTTAATCGGCGGCCGGTCGATTTTGCGCCAGTCAAGTTCTGCGCCGAGAACTTCGGCTTCAAGAGAAATATCAAACGGCAATGTTGTTCCGTCAACGCCGCACATTTCATAAGGGGCGGCGGCCATGTCGGCCATCATCTGCGGATTGTGGTGCGCTTCGGGGTATGTTGCGCCGACGGCGTTCATCATTTCAACGGTTGTCATCACAAGACCATTTGCGGACGACGTATGGTCTACTTCTTTGCCGCGAACGGCGGCAAGTGCTCTCTCTACTGCTGTCATTTGTTTAACCATATTGAACACATCTCCTTTTTTTGCGTAAAGTATGAATGTATTTTTTGATTTTTATAGAATAGTACACACAAAAATCGCAATTTGACAGGATTCCCCCAAAACGTCCGAAGAAAGATCAAAATAATTTTTTTTGAAGAGAATTTCTAATGAATGTTGGCGATTTTATTACAATTAGTAAATGGGCGATTTGGATATTTAAAGGTTATCTGTAAGGGGTTATTGAAAAAAGTGTGAAGAGATGAACTTATTTGAATTAATTGAGAAGGGGTTGAAAAAAGTTCAATTAATGTTTAATACTTTCCCTAAGCAAACATATTTTATAAAAATAGGAATCGTCATTTTTACAGTAGTTTTATTAATTATTCATGATATTTCTATAATTTAAGAATGGTTGACAAACTAACCCCGGAACAAAGAAAAAAGAATATGCAAGCCGTAAAAAACAAAGGCAGTGAAATCGAACGAATACTTCAAGATGCATTGACTTCGGCAGGATATACATTCACAACAAATGATGCCACTGTATTTGGGAAGCCTGATATTGTATTCCACAAAGAAAAAATCGCAATTTTTTGTGATAGTGAGTTTTGGCATGGTTGGAATTGGGAAACAAAACGGAATGAAATAAAATCAAACCGAGACTTTTGGATTCCAAAAATAGAAAGAAACATGGACCGTGACAGAGAAGTTAATGAAAAATTAGAAAAAGAAGGCTGGATAGTTCTAAGATTCTGGGGAAAAGAAATCAAAAAATATACAAATAGATGTTTAAAAAAGCTGGAAGATAGCATAAATCAAAAGTAAATTGGTAAAACAGGGATCAGAGGTAAAACATGGAGAAAACGTACTTAGTATTAACACAACAAATAAACAGTAGCGGCTACAATGATTTTATTGGAAAATACTACCATTTCCCCGGAAATAAGATAAAGGTTGGTAAATCCTACCTGAGTCAATTTGAAAATTTACCAATTGAATTTGTGTATTATGAACCCGGCAAAAATAAGAAAGGGGAATTTTTCGGATTCGGGAGAATAACAAAAAAGCCTTTTGAAGATAAAAGAGAAGACGGAATGTATTTTGTAGAAATTGAAGATTATAAAAGATTCTCCGCTCCGGTTCCATTTGAAGCAGAACCTGTAGATGATTTGGAAACTTACAATGCTCAAAATGCGGTGTATAAAATCAACAAGGATAGACTTGACAATATTTGTTTAGAAGGAGGAATCCTGCTTAATATTGAATCAGATGCTCATTTAATAAGAGTTCTTGGAGAACAATTGATAGGATCTGAAAAAGTAGGAATTTTGGAGTTAATAAAAAATTCGATTGATGCTCAAGCATCTTATTGCAGAGTACGTATTGAAAATGTAGAAGGTTTACCAAAAATCAATATGAGTGAATATGAATATCCTGCATTAAAAGGCCCGGTTATAATAATTGAAGATGATGGCATAGGAATGACCAAAGAAATCATCGAAAATGGTTGGTTACGACCAGCATCAACATTAAAAACAAATGTTAAAGAACAATTAAAAGAAGAAAGAAAAAAAGCGCTCGAATCCGGTAGCTTAGGAAGCTATGATGCATTATATGCCAAATTAAAGAAAGAGCATGGGAGAATACCTCTCGGGGAAAAGGGAGTGGGAAGATTTGCGACCCATCGACTTGGTCGGTTCTTAGAATTAAGA
>CAYUQC010000005.1:0-51762 GCA_964446755.1 uncultured Methanosarcinales archaeon | reverse complement strand
GTTTTTAAATCAAAAAGGAAAAATAAAAGTAACAAATAAGAAAACATCCGAGAAATCGGATGAAGAATAAAATTAACAATCATTGACAAATCCTCACAATAATAACTATTTGTTATCTTTGTCTGCAATATTTTAATCCGTTTGTCATGGGAATCTGCCGGATTTTTATGTGCGTACTATAATTTAGAACGAGAAAGAAAGTAAAAGATTATTCAAAGAAAATAATATCAAATGAAAACAATATCAATTGAAATGTATAAACCAAATTGAAGCTAACCAAATATTAAAATGAGTTGAAAGACTAAAATCTCTGTATTCTTTCAAGAATAATAAAAAGTTAAATAATTGAAAATAATAAAAACGATCAGGATCGATATTTATGAATACAGCCGGCACAACATCCAAAGACACGCCCGACAAAATAACGGAATCAAACTCCGACAGCGAATCGCTTCAATCATTCGATGCGGATTCCGTTGTTGTCATTCCCGTCAATGATGATTCCAAAAAAATCCGGCAGATTTTATCCAATGACACGTCCATGAAAATCATGGAACTCCTGAAAAAAGAAAGTCTCTCGGCCAGTGAAGTTGCCGAAAAACTCGAAATTCCGCTTACAACCGTCAAATACAATATTGACCAAATGGTGGACCATGATTTGGTCCGCGTCCAGCGTATCAAATACAGCGAAAAAGGACGTCAAGTAAAGATTTATGAAGCGCCTGAAAAGGTGATCGTTTTCGCGCCGGAAAAAATGAACCGCATTTCATTGATTTCCATGCTTCAGAAATATGCTTTCGCATTTGTTGCAGCCGCATTTGCCGGATTCGGTTTGAATTACATTTACCGCCGCCATTGGGAAAATCAAATGATGACGATGAAATTTGCTGCAATGGAGGACGGCACGGAATTGGCAATGGATGAGGCAATTGATGCCGGTGCAGGCGCATTAACCGGCGGATTCATTCATGATACGATTATGTCGTTTAATGACTGGTTCTTCAATATTATGAATTACCATGCTTTCTGGTTTATTGCAGGCGCACTTTTTGTTTGCGTTGCCGTGTGGGCGATTGAATACATAACTGTTAAGAAAAGCATCAAATCGGAATGAATAAATAAACCGTCGGGTTTATTATAAGAGATTATAAAAAATAACTTGACGATAAATATGAAAGTGGCGTTAAAAATCGGATATGAAGGAACTCATTTTTCCGGATCCCAAATTCAGCCGGACCAGCGGACTGTTGAAGGCGAACTTCTGAAAGTGCTGCAGGAAACCGGCGTCATCACAGATCCCGATGCGGCAAACCTTTCCTCTTCCGGCCGAACAGACGCGGGCGTTCATTCCATCAGTCAAGTCATCACTTTTTTTACGGATAATCCGAGAATGGCTATCCCGCGTATTTTAAATTCAAAACTGCCGCGTGATGTTTGGGCGTGGGCGTACGCTGAAGTCCCGGATGATTTTGACCCGCGGCGCCATGCGGTTCATCGAAAATACCGGTATATTTTAAGTGCCGATGAATATGACATTTCAAAAATGAGAGATGCTGCAAAATTGTTTATCGGCGAGCATAATTTTTCGAATTTCGCAAAAAAAGATAAAAATAACCCGCGGTCAACGGTCAGAAAAGTTGAGAAACTGGATGTCCGGAGTCAGGGTTCCGTCATAAAAATTGACATCGTCGCAAACGCTTATTTATGGAATATGATTCGAAAAATCGTTTCTGCTTTGACGCTTGTCGGCAACGGTACCAGAGATGCGGACTGGATTTCCAAGATGCTGGATCCCGAAAATTACGAAGAAGGAATTGAACCGGCACCGGCTTACGGCCTGGTTTTTTTGGATGTTCAGTATGACCCCGAGCCGGAATGGGTCATTGACTGTTATGCCGTCAAACATACAAATGACTTTTTTTCAAGAGAAGCCAACCGCTTCCGTGTGATTTCAACCATTTTGGAACAGTTTGTGATGCAGCAGGAAAAAGAAATGGATTTGGATTAAATTCATTCATTTTTAGAAAGTACGGTAATCGTCCGTGTCAGGCTCTTATGAACACGCTGCTTATAAATATTTTTGATTTCAAACCCGGCGTTTTTTGCAAAAGATTCAACCCCGATTTCGGAAACGACAACCGCATTCTTCCCGGGTTTTAAAACACGGAACATTTCTTTAAAAGAGCCGTCATAAAGCTTTTCCAAAGATTCCGCTTTGATGGCGGCTGATCTTCCGTAAGGCGGATCTGTAATCACCGCGTCGGCTGTTTCATCCTCAAACGGCAGTCCGCAGGCATCACCGACAAAAAGGTCATAATTGATTTGATCGGAACCGTTTTCACGCTCGTCCTTTGACAGCAGCCTGCCGGTCGACTGCGCATATCCGTTTAAATTTGTCGCGGCGCCGATAATGATTTTTTCCTGCGCGTCAACCCCGAGAACGTCGGCGCCGAGCAAGCCCGCTTCAAGCAGAATGCCGGCGGTTCCGCAGAACGGATCGACAACAACCGCATCTTTTTTGGCACCGGCGATGTTGGATAAAGCTCTGGCCACACGCGGCATCAGAACGCCCGGATAAAAAAACGGTTTTTTCTGAGGTGACCGGTGCTCATACGCGCCCCGGTCAACGGCCGCCGCCAAAACGCCGAACACCGCTTTATCCGTGAGCGTCAGCCGGAAAGTCACATCGGCATTCTTAAGCGATGCACGGAATCCCTGCCGGTAAATACGTCCGCCGATTTTGCCCTCCAAATCAACGGATTTCAAAACGGAATTGTCTCCGAGTCGCTTGGCACGGACAACGAATGTCTCATTCTGATCCAAATAATCCGCCGCGTTGAATCTCTCGGCTGCCGATAAAATTTTTTCTTCATCAACTTCAATAATTTCAATAACCTTTGAAATCGCATGCGTCATCGCCAAAATATCCGGCATTTCATCCCGCATCATTGAGAAAATATCCTCGTCCGCGACAGCCGGATCGTTTGAAAAAATGTCAACGACAAGACAGCTCAGATAATTTTCATGAACGGAATATTCTAAACCGCGGGAAGAAAGAACACTCAAAACTTCGGCGGCCGGGATCAGCGGATGTTCGCCAGACAGTTCAAACGCGTACAACATAGCAATCAAAAAAGAAAGAGAAAATCCGAAAGAGGATTTTCAATCACAAAAATTTAACCTGCTTCGGCATTTTGCCGAATCTTTTCTGTACTTCGGGCGGCCAGTTTTCAGGATTCAGACCGTGCTGCGCCAGAAAAACGGCGGTCCATCTTTCCAAACCCACACCGGAACAGCCGCTCCAAAGTTTTTCGCCGCTTTGGCTTTTCACGTTAAATCCGTTGGGATATTTTTCGCCGTTGATACTGACATTTTGGAATTCAAGCCATTCACCTTCCGGACCGCGGTACGGCAGCGGCGCTTCATAGTCAGTCGTCCCCGTCACTTCGTCGGCCGCGACACCCGCAATGCCCTCCTGCGCCATGAACCACGGCGTGACCCAAGCCTTGCGCCACTTCAAGTCCAAAAGATCATTGAAAATATGCAGATAGCGTTCGTGAAGCTTCTGCGTGGTTTCGACGACCTGCTCTTTTGTGCCGAGCCAAACCAATTCGATTCTGTGGAACTCGTCAACACGTTCGATGCCGTGGATACCGCCGCTTTCATACCGGTGGGACGTTCCGGAGCGGTCGAAGATGAGAATCGGCAGACTTTCCGTTGCGATTGTTTCGCCCTGGAAAAAGCCCCAGGACGGCGGACACTGAGCATAACACATACCGCCGATCGGATCACCGATTTTGTCCTTCAGCATTTCAACGGGAACTTCGTGCGTCACTTTGTAATAGTCCATCACGTCTTCCCAGTATTCGGGGTCGCGTGTTTTGGGCGGACAGACGTAATAAATTTCAGGATAAATGCCTTTGGCGTGGCCGGAGTGTTTCCAAACGTCCCACATGACCATTTTCGGGAAAATCATTTCATCGTAACCCATGGGATTCAAGATTTCATCAACAACGATTTGTTCAAACACGCGGAAGAGCCGGGTCGTGACGGGACCGTGGATCCATTGTCCGCGGGAGGAGCCTCTTTTCAGCCATCCTTCTTTGAGCATATCTTCCGTCGGGTCGTTGCTGTAGTGAAACGGCCGGTCTTCACTTTCCCAAAGCAGATTCCAGTGTTCGGCTTTGGCACCGTAATCGCCCTGTTCCAGTTTGTCTTCAATCAGCGTCAGAATACGGTCCGGGACCTGATTGCGCATTTCGGCTTCGCCGACTTCCAGCGCCAAAACAAGTTTTCCGCCTTTGAAATCAACGGATTTGACATACGGAATTTTCTTATTTTTCAAATCATGTTCCGCCGGAACGGTAATTGTAAAAATTTCCGCTTCAACACCTCGAATACCGATTTTATGTGTTTTGCCCAAAGATTCGGCAAGCGCTTTTTTCAAACGCATGACGGCATCGTGAACGCGGACATAGCGGCCGGAAGTCAGCTCAACGTCGATGCTCTTGTCACCGAGCGTCCAGCTTTTGATTTTTGCGCCTTCGCCTTCCGGCGCGCCTTTTGCCAAGATCGTCTTTTCGGCTTCCGCCATAATTTTTTCAATATCTTCTTTTCCGACAGCGGGATCAGCGCTTGTTTTCAAAGAAGCTTTTAAGTAAAATTCCATTTTGTCACCTGAATGATTGAGTAATGACTCAAAAAAGAGTTTATCAGTTTATTAATTTTCTGTTTCGTCGGCGTTTTTTTGTGACGCTTTCTTCACGCGGACCGCGCCGTCGGCATTCATCAATAAGTCATCTGCCGTTGCCAAAAGAGAAACGATTTTTTCCGATTCCATGGAAACATCGGCGTAACCGTCGCAAATGACGGTTTCCGTCCCGTAAATGTTATCCGGCGCAAGAGAAGCCACCAGCTTTTCGGAAACCCGGTCCTTCTTTTCCGCTTCGTTTTCATCAATGAACCGGATCGTTCCCCAGATATGAACCGCCGGGCCCTTCTTTTTAGAACTGCCGGAAAGCTGGCTGCCGACAATTTCATTCAATTTGTTCATAAACGCGTCAACGGTTTCTTTCCCGGGAGGCAGAAGACCGCCTGAAGCAATATTATGTCCGCCGCCGCTGCCGCCGACACTCTCTGCTGCCGTTTTAATGGCAACGGACAAATCCAATCCCTGCCGGATTAAACTGCGTGTCCCGCGGGCGGAAATCCGTATGATGCCGTCATTTTCATTCAGGCAGACAAACGGGCGGCTCGGGTTGACGTACCGGATATAAGTGGTCGAAATGTTCCCCGCCGAGTGCAGATCTTTGCCGTAGATATACGAAACATTCGAAAAAGTTTGAGCCGTCGGCAGAACCGCCGCCAGATTTTTGACGAGCGTCTCCTGAATCATCCGGTAATTATCAAAACATTTTCGCATAACGGACTTGTCACCCAAACAAAGTGCGATCGCCGCTTCAAAATCTTCGTCCTTGCTGCAGCTGTCCAATATGCCCGCCAAATCAAAAACATTCTCAACCAACTGGTTTTTGAGATAATAGATCTCACCGACCGCCGCTTCAACCGCATCGGGACTGTCAAGCGGCGCCAGTTTCGCCAAAACCGCGTCACACAAACGGTTCATTTCATCGTCATTCAAATCACGGATGTTTTTGTTTTCATCCAGATCCAGCCCGGATAAAAAAGAACGGATATTATCGGGCTTGCCGGTGAGATCCAAATACGGTTCGGTTGTCCGCATGAAAACATCAAACAAAGTACCGTCGCCGACTTTTAATCCGTGCCGGCTGGCAACAATGCCGGCTTCTTTAGCCTGCGCCAAAATATCGGCGTTTGCGGCAACCATCAGCTGGCGGTCGCCGATCATGCCCGCAACCGCGAGTGAAGACAGATCCGCATTTTCATCACGCATTGCCCGGGCCGTTAAGTAAGAAACGCCGGCGCCGGAAATCATATAAGACCCTTCCAATCCGACTGTCATCGGATTAACAACGACTTTCGCGGGTGTTTTGCCCACGGGGACATGATGGTCTAAAATCACCATCGGATTGGGAAGCGCGGATAGAAAATCAGCTTGTCCGCTTCCGATGTCGCAGAAAATAATCAAAAAATCTTCAGGGAAAGAGGATGCCAAAACAGAAACAAGGGAAGCATCCAGTTTCGGAAAGATCCGGTGATAATATGTGATGCCTTCCCTTTTGAGCGCCTGAATCATAATCGCGGCACTTGTCAGTCCGTCCGAATCGTTGTGCGTCACCAGACAAACATGAGAATGCTGTTTGATGAAACGCGCCGCCGAATCGGCGTGTTTTTTTAGGTGGCGGATTTTTTCCGATTCGGGCATGGACTGATAGTTTACCATAATGTCACATTGTTTTTTGATGTCCTTTTGACGTTCATGTCACATATATTTTCGGGTTATGAAAGTGTCGGGACGTAAACAAATAACCCGACCAAATAAACGACATATACAAGTGCGATGACGGCGCCCTGCCAGCGCGTGATCTTTTTCCGGTAACCGAAAACGGCAACGAGAACGAACAACAGCATCATAAAAATGTAGTCATAACGGAGAAGCTGACTGTTGACGGTCAAATCGACAAACAGGGATGAAACGCCCAAAATCATCGTGATGTCCAAAATGTTGGCGCCGACAATGTTACCGATGGAAAGATCCTGATATCCTTTTCTGAAAGAAGTGATTGCTGTAATAATTTCAGGCAGGGATGTACCGATTGAGACAAGCGTCAACCCGATAATGAGTTCGGGAATGCCGAGCTGGTGCGCGATTTCAGTGCCGTAAGTAACAACCAGGCGGCTGCCGCCGACAACAAAAACAGCACCGACGAGGAACATTAAGATATCCAGATAAGAATCTTTGATTTTGATTTTTGCCCAAATACCTTTGCGTTCAATCGGCGCGTCATCTTCGGCTTTCTTCGGTTCTTTCTTTTGGTCAAAGTAGGTATAAAGAATGTACGCAACAAAGATAATGAGAAGAATAATACCGTCCTTCCAGGTGATGACACCGCCCCAACTGAGAATGAAAAGAACAGCGCCGGACGCAAGCATCATGAGGGCTTTGATATTGAAACTTTTATCGTCAACGGCAACCGTCCGCATCGCCACGATAAAACCGATTGCGATACCGATGTTGCAGATTGCTGAACCGACCGCGTTGCCGATGGAAAGATCAGCCTGGCCGTTTAATGCCGCCATAAAACTGACCAAAAATTCGGGAGCGGTTGTTGCAAAACTCACGATCGTTGCACCGACAACGGCTTTGGGAATCCCGTAGCGTTTGGAAATATTCACAGCCGCGTCAACGAACCAATTTGCTCCGAAAGCAATCAGAGCCAAACCGGCAATAAATAAAACATATACAAGAAGACCATCTATAGTCATTGATTGAATCCACCATTTATTCGTATTAACTTAAACCGCCGCAATTCCGGCGGCCGAATCTTCAAAGCAGGAAAGAAACCCATACAATCCATTGCATATTAAAGAATTGGTAAAAAGGTAAATGACAACTATATATAAAAAGATGATAATAAAAACCAAAAAGAACAACCGTAAAAACCGTTCAAAAGATAAATAGATTTGGGGAAGAGAGAAGAAAATGCCGGAAGAGACGAACACAAACCAAAACATTGACATTTTTGAAACGACGCAGACGGATGACTTGGAAACGCCGGTTGCCAAGGAATCGGATAAAGTCGGATTACCGCCGGGAACTTTAATTTATGTCGATGATGACGGAAAAGATGACGAAACTCTTCGGGAAAAAAGCACCATCCGGATGATACAGTACAATGATTCCGGTTACGCTGAAACCAAAATCAGAAACATCGAAGAGATCCGCGCAGTCGATCAAACCGATAAAACGACATGGATTCATGTTTCCGGCCTCTGGGACGTCGGCACGGTTCAGAAAATCGGAGAGATATTTCAGCTCACCCCGCTTATTTTGGAAGACATTCTGAACATGGAACAGCGCACCAAAACAGAAGATTATGAAACTTATTTGTTTACGATTTTGAAGCAAATGTGGTTTGATGCAGAAAGCCGGGAAATACGGGACAATCAAATCGGGATTATCACGTTTGAAAAAACCGTTTTAACATTTGCCGAAAAAGACACGCAGATTTTCAAAACGATCGTTGAAAGGATTAAAACCGGCGGAAGAATACGTAAATACGGCGCGGATCATCTGACATACGGTTTAATCGACATTATTGTAGACCATTATTTCTATATCATTGATGCTTTCGACGAATGGCTCGATGATGCCGAAAAGCGCATTATCAAAAAACCCGACAAAGAAAATGTGGAAGAAATCAATCAAATGCGCCATGAGTTGTCGGCATTTAAAAAAGAGGTTCGTCCGATCATATCAATTACGGAAAAGTTTGAAAAAAGTGATTCTAAATTGGTTCGGAAACAAACAAGAGTTCTCTTCCGTGACATTTATGACCACGCCGTCAGAATTTCAGACTCCATTGAAACCGACCATGAAGTATTAACGGGAATATATGATTTGTACACGTCCGGCATTTCAAACCGTTTAAACGACACGATGCGCGTTTTGACTTTGATTTCAACGATTTTTATTCCGCTGACATTTATTGCGGGCATTTACGGCATGAATTTCAATAATATGCCGGAATTGTATTGGGAATACGGATATTATGCCTGCCTCTTGCTTATGGTTATAATCGTTATTACAATGATTGTGTTTTTCAAAAAAAAGAAATGGATTTAAGATTAAAATATGCGGCACAAAAGCTGATTATTATAAAATTCTGACATCCAAACAGATATTGTACTGGCGCGGAGCATAAGAGCGGACGTTCTTCATCTCAAGAACTTCGATTCTGCGCCCTTGTTTTTCAGCGGCTTTCCGGATGAGTTCAACCGAGCCGTCAAACAAATCATCTTCCGATGTCATGGCATAATAATGAATGACACCGCCGGATTTACAGACGGTCACCGCCGTGTCCACAAAATCGCATGCGTTGTGCGGCAGGTTCATGATGACATGATCTCCCGTGCCCGCGTATTCTTCGGATAAAAACAAAGCATCTTCATTTAATGCGATGACGTTTTTGACTTTATTGAGAACAATATTTTCTTTCAGTAATTCAACTGCCGCTTCGTTTTTATCGTTGGCGACCACACGGGCGGGTTTCGCGGATTTTGCAATCAAAATGCTGTAAGGACCGACACCGGCAAACATGTCAATAACAACATCTCCTTCTTTGACCTGCATCAGAATTCTGTGACGTTCGGTGGAGAGGCGGGGCGTAAAATACGCACGTCCCAAATCGACTTTGTACTTGCAGCCGTACTCTTTATGAACGGTTTCGGTTTTGCGGACGCCGGCAATAAATTCCAGATCCCGGGTTCTGAATTCACCGGAAACCGGACCTTTGGAAAGCAAAACCGTTTTGACGGCAGGATGCGCCCTCAGAACGGCACCCGCAACTTCGGAAACATTTGCTTCATTTTCAGATTCTTCAGCCGTGATTTTGTCGTCCAGGACGGCAATGTCGCCGATGATTTCATAGGCAACGGAAAAACCTAAAATGCCTGAAACTGTCGGGGTTTTTTTATGTACCTGAAATGTCAGGTCTTTGACATACCATCCGTGGTATTCCATTTTTTCTTTCGGATGCGGCAAACTTAAAATAAACGGCATCAGATGGTCCCGAATCGCCAAACGTTCCTCTTTTTCGGGGTAACGGAGAAGCGGCAGATACAAATAAACATCATCTGCGAACGGTCTGCAGGAATAATCCACGACATCAAACTCATCCAAAATGCGGCGGACAGGCTCGCCGTCTTCTTTGTGAACACGGAAAGCGTACCGGACAGCCATATCCGAGTCGTTTTCGGGAGTATCCTTTTGTATCATTTTCAATCATCATTCTCGGTGATTTTGTAATACCGGTTGGAGACAATATCTTTTTTCGTGATGCCTTTGCAGCGGTATCTTTTTTTATTTTTCGTCAGCGGTGTCCAATTAATCGCCTTCTGCGGACACCAGTTGAGACAGGAAAAACACATTTCGCATTCGTGAAGAAAAACGGGCTTTGTTGCCGTCAGTTTGATGTTCCGGACAGGACAGACATCACGGCATGTACCGCAATTGTTGCATTTATCGTTGACTGAAAAGCGTTTGTCCAGTGCCGGAATTCTGCGGTAGGCCGGATTGAAGAGAAGCCAGGCAACGGGTTTGACAATGATTCCGGGCATTTCTTTGTCAAAATGAGCTGCCTTCTTTTGTGCGTTCAGCGCAATAGATTGTGTTTTCCCTTCCGCGTTTTTGAACGCTCTTTCCACCGCAGCGTCGGATTTTGTTTTCGGAAGCGCAATGAAATTGGAAACAAGCGGAACGATATAACCGGCAGAAAGTACATTCCCCGTTCGGAGGAGGGTATTTTTGATATTTGTTAATGATTTTCCGGGGCCGTTCCCGCAGGTTGCGACCGCATAAATGTAATCTGTTTTGGGCATTTTTTGAATAAAATCAAGGACGATGCGCGGCGGTTTAAACATATACACCGGAAAAACGAGGCCGATAGTCTCGGGTTTCTGCGGATGATCCGACGTCTGCGCCGCAAGTTCTGCCGGAAGATCCCGTGTGATCGGAATCAGCTCCGTATCGGGTAAAGATTCCTGAATTTTACGGGCCACCCAAAGAGAATTACCTGTTCCCGAAAAATAATAAATTCTGTGCGCCACCGAAAATCACTTCTCTGTTTGAGTTAAAAGCATGAATGACTTAAATTAAAGAATATCCTGTTATTATTTCTTTTCTTTCGGCCAAACAGCGAATTTTTAATATAAGACACAACTTTATGAACAGTTATTCAGGAACGATATAAAATGACAGTTAAAATTTCAGTTCTCGTGTCCGGCAGAGGCACAAACCTGCAATCCGTCATCGACGCCATTGAAAGCGGAGAGATAAAGAATGCGGAAATTGCCTGCGTCATCAGCGACAAAGCAGAAGCATTCGCCCTCAAACGCGCCGAAAAACACGGGATTGCCGGGATATTTGTCAACCCTGCCGACTTTTCATCACGCGCGGAGTATGATGAAAAATTGCTTGAAATTTTAAAAGAAAAAGAAACCGACCTCGTTCTCTTGGCCGGTTATTTGAGAATCATCAGCGATTCCGTTATCAATGAATACAAAAACAGAATCATTAATATCCACCCGTCTCTTCTGCCGTCATTTAAGGGATTAAACGCCCAGAAACAGGCTGTTGATTACGGCGTTAAATTTACCGGATGCACCGTTCATTTCGTGGAACCGGACTTGGATGCCGGCCCGATCATTCTGCAAAAAATCATTCCTGTACGGGAAGACGACTCTGCCGAAACACTTGCCGAAAGACTGCTGATTGAAGAAAATAAAGCTTACCGTGAAGTTGTCAAACTTTTCACGGAAGGGAAACTGGAAGTCAACGGGCGGACGGTTAAAATCAAAAAATAAAATCAAAGGATTTCAATCAATCGTCCGATAAAGTAACCGGGCGTTGCTTCAACAATTTGAACTCTGGCAGACATACCGGGCTTCAACCCTTTTTCAGTGAGAACGACCGGCTTGTAATCCGCCGTTCTGGCCAAAACACCGCTTTCTTTCCCGTATTTTGAAATAAAGACTTCTTCCGTTTTTCCGATTCTTTGGTTTTTGGTTTCCAGCTTCAGCCGGTCCGTAACTTCTGTCAGGTCACGCGAACGGGCGGTGAGAATTCTCGAATCCAGATTCCGGAGCGTAAATGCTTTCGTCCCCGGCCGCGGCGAATATTTGGAAATATTGATTTTATCGGGCTTATATTTTTGAACCCATTCAACCGTCTTCTCAAAATCCGAATCGGTTTCGCCGCAGAATCCGACAATAATGTCAGTAAACAGCGTTAAATCGGGAAAACGCTCTTTAAAAGCGGCAATAATGGTATCAACATCCGCCATGGAATAATGGCGGTTCATGGTTTTTAAAATATCTTCGGAAGCCGACTGAATCGGAATATGAAGAAATTTGTAGATTTTCGGATGATCAAACGCTTCGACCAATTCGGAAAGAATCGGTTTGATGGAAAACGGATTCATCATTCCGACCCGGATTTTAAATTCGCCTGGAATTTCGGCAATCCGTTTTAACAAATCCGGCAAACGCAGCCGCGAATAAGGCGAGTCATCCGAGAAATCCATGCCGTATTGGCTGTCATCCTGTGACGTCAGCCAAATTTCGGAACACCCTTCGGCAACCGCCGCCTTGACATCTGCGATGATTTCTTCGGGCGGAAAAGACACCAAATCGCCGCGGGCGAGACGCACGATGCAGTAAGAGCATCCGAAACGGCAGCCGGTTGAAATCTGGCAGATGTGAATGTTGTCGTGATAGCGGATTTTCGGGAGATTCAAAAAACCTTCCGGCACTTGAGAAGAGAGCCGCACGGGGACATACGTATGATTTTCTTCGATCAAAGACGCATTGCCTTTGTTTTCGATTTTTTCAAGAATATCTTTCAGACCGTTCACGGAACGGACACCGACGATACAGCTTTCCGGGTTCGCGTTGAGAATCAAGTCCAACTGAACTTCAGGCATACAGCCGCAGACAATGACGTCTTTGCCGCGCTCACCGAATGTCCGGATTTTGTGGAGAATTTTCTGCTCGGTCGTATACTTGACGGTGCAACTGTTGCAGACATAAACATCCGCTTCGTTTTCGGAGGTGAATTCAAAACCCATGTTCCGGATGATGCCGCGCATCGTTTCGGCAGAGGCCTGATTGGCGGAACACCCGAATGTTTCAAAAAAAATCTTCATATTAAAAACTTGAATTGTTTTTAAAAGGAGAAGGATTTGTTTTCCTTATCCTTGATGTAAACGCTTTGCGTGATACGGACAACGCCGGAGCTCCCTGTCAGGATACTTGTCATACACGCATCACCGTTACCGAGCAGTTTTGCGCCTTTCATGAACGGACCGTCCGTCACGGCCGTTGCCGCGAAAATCACGTCTTTTCCCGGAACCAAATCATCTGTTTCACGGATCAAATCGATTTCGTTTTCGGCAATGCCCATCTTCTGAAGGCGGGGCAGTTTTTCCGCGAATTCTTTTAAGATATCGTCTTCTGATTTCTCATTGGCGACGCTCGGCAAAACCAGGCGTCCCGTAATTTTCCCGCCGAGACATTTAAGCGCGCTTGCCGTCAAAACAGCTTCACCGGAACCGCCGGCGCCCATAACAACATCAACGCCTGAGTCTTCAAAGCAGGCCATAACGCCCGGCAGCAAATCACCGTCGGGGATGAGGCGGACGCGTGCGCCGGCGGCACGGATATCTTTGATTTTTTGGTTGTGTCTCTCGCGGTCCAACACAACAACGACCAAATCTTCAATTTTCTTGCCGAGCGCCTTTGAAACAATTTTTAAATTGTCAATGACCGGAGCGTCCAAATTGATTTTTTCGCCGGTTCTTTTTTCATGTAAAACCACTTTCGGGCCGACGACGATTTTATCGAAATAGATATCGGGTCCGTAAAAAATACCGCCCTTTTCGGCCATGGACATCACGGCGATGGAGCCGTTCACATCATCAGCTGCCAAATTTGTGCCTTCCAGCGGGTCAACCGCAATTTCAACTTCAGGACCTTTGCCGGTGCCGACGGCTTCACCGATATAGAGCATCGGCGCCTCGTCTCTTTCACCTTCACCGATTTTAACCGTTCCTTTCATGTCGATATGGTTAAGAACGCGGCGCATGGCTTCAACAGCCACGTGGTCGGCGTACTTGCGGTCGCCTTTTCCGACCTGATACGCGGAAGCCACGGCGGCAGCTTCCGTAATTTGAAGCAAAGATAAAGATAAATTTTTTTCAATCGGGCCGGCGGCGGCCATCATCTCTTCGGTTGTTTTCGGATGCGGCATCATAAATCACTCATTTTGAAATTCTGAAATGATTTTTAATAGGATTGCTCATAGTTAAAAGTTTTCAAGCCGTTTCCGAAAAAAGAATCAGCGCGCCACATCAACAAGCGCCACGCGTTCCATGACCAAATCTTTGAGACGGGACTCGCCGGCCGTCTTTAATTCAGTATCGGTGATTTCAAACTGTTTCATTAAAAACGGTTTCTTTTCACTCATCGGAATTTCAGTTGTTTCCGAAATCCCGAATTGGGCTTTAAACGCGTTTTCGGCAGTTTCCAAGCATTCTTCTGTTTCGCCGAAAAAAACGAAAATCGAGCGGTTTTCGCCCTGAATGAGACCCATTGAAAATGACTTGTCGATTTTTCGCTGACCCGATGAAAAACGCAGAACTTCCAAACCGATGTCTTTGGCTTCATTCGTACCGGTTGAGAAAGACTGCCGGGCCCGGTAAACAGAAAAAAGCAGATGATCAATGTCTGCAATTTTCCGGGCATCAAAACCCTGAATTTTGACTTTGTGTTCCGCCGAGAAACGGTTCAAAGATTGTAAAAATAAAGAGAGGTCGGCAATAAAAAGGCGGCCTGAAACAATCAATATTTCATCAGCGTTCATAGTTCAGAAAAAGAGCGAATGGATTAAAAAGATTTTGAAATCAAAGAATAAGATGTTATGGTGCGAGGGATGGGATTCGAACCCACGAACTCCTACGAGACTAGGCCCTCAACCTAGCGCCTTTGACCGGCTGGGCAACCCTCGCACAATGAAATATATTCGAAAACGAACAAAGCCAAAAATACGATTTATCGTATATAAAGGTGTTGTTACGGCGGTTTCTGATTCGAAAAACCGGGAAATGATAAAAGAAAGAAAATAAGGTGAAAACCTTATTAAAGATCTTTCAAAATGTCGGAAAACTCCTGAGCGCGTCCTTTGATGACATCGGCGGCTTTTAAAATCAATTCGGAAGCGGAGTAAGACCCGTCGGATTCCAAAGAGAAAACAAAAGTGTGCTGGTCATAAGAAACTTTAAGCGAAGGGTCGGTCAAATCAAAAATGTGTCTGACGTTACCGCATTTAAGGCATTTCAATTCGTCTTTTTCCGTCAAATTTTCAATACTGCGCGCCATGAAAACGGCGTGTTCGGGACATTCGACAAGCGTATTACCGCATTCAGGACACGGTTCGACTTCAACCGTCGGAAGGTGTTTGTAACCGCATGCAACGCCGGCCTGCCAGCGGACATGGTCGCGACCGTAACCGACATGAGCAATCGCTTCAAGCATCACACGCTGACCTTCTTTAAGCTCGACGATTGGGATTTTTTCATCCGCGGGACGAACTTTGGGGTCGGCGGAAATGAAGTCGCCGGAATAAACCATTTTCGGGCCTTCGACATCCAAACGAAGAGAAACTTCGCAGTTGGGACAGCCGACACCGTCAACGGCACCGCAGTCACAGTCGGATTGCGGAACGTAGTCGCCGTCCGTTGTTAAAGGAACGAGCGCGAGACGGAGGCCGAGCTGCTCGTCATAGAGAACGGACGTGTTGTCGTACAAATTCACATATTCAATTGCAAGTGTCGGAACGTCTGCAATCATTGCACGACGAATACCGTTTGCAAAAGCGGGGTTCGTTCCCGAAAGGACAAACTTCGCCGAGCCTTTAGACAACTCGATAATATCAATATCCATCTGATTCACCTAAGTTCCAAAAATAGAAAGAAAATAATCGAACAGAAATGAATTCCGATTCGATTATATTTAATATTTGTTCAGACCTTAAACGCGGTGTTTGCCGCCTTTGGGTCTGGTACCGTCGTGGGGAATCGGCGTCACGTCTTCGATTCTGCCGATGCGGATACCTGCACGAGCAAAGGCACGGATGGTTGCCTGCGCACCGGGTCCGGGGTTTCTCTGTTTGTTGCCGCCGGGCGCTCTCACTTTAATGTGGATGCCGGTGATGCCTTTGTCTTTTAATTGTTCTGCAAGTTGGTTTGCCATCTGCATTGCCGTGTACGGTGAACTTTCATCGCGGGCCGCTTTAACAACCATACCGCCTGAAGATTTGGCGATGGTTTCGGCACCGGTTAAGTCTGTCACGGTAATGATGGTGTTGTTGAATGAAGATTTAATGTGAGCGACTGCCCATTTCATTTCAGACATAATTAGTTCCTCCCGGGAGCTGCGGGTGCTGCGCCTGAGCGCGGGGGACCGCGGGGTGCACCGCTTCTTCCGCCTCGACCGCCTCTGCCGCCTTTCTTGCCGCCTTCGTTTTGAGCGCGTGCCTTTTTGTTGTTTTCAGCTGCTGCTCTGAGTGTCAAACCGTCGGCAATTGCGGATGCGATCTGAATCGGTCTTTCGGGGTGTGATTCCGTTGTCAGCGGAGATTCGCCGTAATAAGTGATGTTCATTTCATCTTCTTTTGAAATGAGCATGCTCGGAACAGTGGCTCTTCTGCCGTTGATAGCGATGTGACCGTGTGTAATAAATTGACGGGACTGGCGGATTGTTCTTGCAAGGCCGAGTCTTAAAACCTGTGTTTGGAGTCTGCGCTCGAGAATGTTTTCGGATTTTAAGCCCAAAATATCATCGACGCCGGAATCGGGTTTCAAGATGCCGTAGCGGATTAATCTGCCGAGAATTTGGTCAGCTTCAACCTTGGCGTGTCCTTTCAATTCTCCGTCGGGAGATGAAGCGACAACGGCCAAAAGGCTCATAGCGTCAGATCTGTATTTACGGAGAATACTTTCCGCTTTCCAGACTTCTCTTTTATTTCTGAGACCGTAGGCCTTGACCAATTCAACTTCACCGGCCATTCTGGTGTCTTGCCAGGGGTGGTTCGGTGTTTCATAAGACTTGTGTTTCTTACCCGGATATACCATTTCAACTCACCATCACTTCTTCTTTCTGACACCGACGGTTGATCCGCGTCTGCCTGTGGATTTGGTTCTCTGTCCTCTGACTTTGAGACCTCTTTCGTGTCTGAGACCTCTGTAAGCACGGACTTTCTTCAAGTTGTTGGTATCTTCTTTGAATGTCAATTCAATGTCAATGCCGAGCAAGTGCTTGTCCTCACCTGTCATCAAATCTTTCTGTCTGTTCAACATCCAGGAAGGTGTGGATTTTTCAATGTTCAAGATTGCAGCATCCAACTTCGCAACATCTTCATCTGACAAATAACCGATGATTGCTTTGGGGTCGACACCTGCATCTTTTGCGATAATTTTAGAAATACGGAGACCGATGCCGTCAATACCTGTTAAAGCGTATTGAACTTGGTTGGCACCTTTCAAGTCGGTATTCATAATACGAACAAGATGCTTTATTTCGTCTTCTTCCGGCACTTCTTCTGCGACCGGTTCAAGACCTTCTTCTAAATTTTCCTTTTGTTTCTTTGCCATAAGTTTTCCTCCTTAGGGGAAAAACGCATCATGTAGCCCGAACCGTATGAAAACGGTTACGCGCAGCCCGATAAAAGATAACAGGCTTCAATCAAATGCTTGAAACCTAAAGGATTCATCTTATATAACCTTTTCAGGCAGGAAAAAAAACGTAAAAGTAAAAAAGAAAACAAAAATAAGGTATCCACTCCCCGCCCCCCAAAGAAATCTTTCAAACCCCGAAGTCACGCTGCATAACTGTGAGACATATCTTCAATGACGGAAATAGTCATTTCATCCGCATCGTTGATTTTGTCCAGTGTACCCATATTCACCAAATAATAAACCAATGAATTATGAAGACGCTAAAGGTATATGTCATCCATAATTGTATGAACGTAAATAAAGAATATATTTGTTTCTGAAAAAGTCGTTTTTTCGGAGTGCTGCAAAGCAGTTAGATTTGAATAAATGTATAATAAAGAGAACAATAGAACGACTGCAATAATTAAACAATTGTAAAAAAGAGAAGAGAAAGCGCCGAGAGGGAGATTTGAACTCCCGAGGGGCTGCGCCCCACAAGCTTTCCAGGCTTGCGCCCTACCACTAGACTACCTCGGCACGAAGCAGGAGTTATAAAACAGACTTCTGGTATATATTTCTTATTCTTCAACGGACGGAATCAAGCCGTTTTCCCGTGTTTGGCGGTTCTTCCAAACAGACGGATAAATGCCCTTCCCCATCAGAACTGCTTTCGGTTTTGCAACAAACCCGTGTTCATTTTCTGAGATTTCTTCGGGGGACATCAGCGCAACTGAAAGAGAAATTATCTCCCCTTTTTGAGAAAAAACAGCTGCCAAATCGCCTTTTTTGAGATTTGTGCTGTACCCTGCCAAACCGGGACGCGCCAAAAACGCGCCGGAACAAAGTGCATCGACGGCGGAATCATGTACCACCAATCTCGGGAGCTGTGAAAAAGCGCATTCCATCGGCAAAATGAGTTCACGAAGACCGGATTCATTGCCCGATTCCTGCCAAGTGACGTAAGCGTCTTTAAGTTCCTGCAAAGTGACCGGACGCGCATCCGTAAACGGGCCGGCTTTGGAGCGGACAAGTTCCTGCATCTGTGCGCCGACGCCGAGCGCAAGCCCGATATCGTGACAGAGCTTGCGGATGTAAGTGCCTGCTTCGCAGCCGACACGCATCAGAACGTAAGTATCCCGGATTTCCAAAAGATCAATATAATAGATTTTACGCAAACGGAGCGCCCGCTTAACGGCAGAGCGGACCGGCGGCATTTGATAAACGCTGCCGACAAAATCCGAAACGGTTGAGCGGATAAGTTTCTCGGGAACGGAACGCTGCAATTTCATCAGACAGATATATTCTTTGCCGGACAAACGAAGCGCTGCAACCGCACGCGTTGCTTTGCCGATCATGACCGGCTGGACGCCGGTGACACCCGGATCCAAAGATCCCGAGTGGCCGGCGACATTCACTCCCAAAATATCACGGACAAAAGCCGCCACTTCATGGCTTGTCGGGCCGGCGGGCTTATTGAGAACCACAACGCCCTTATTGATGTATTCTTCAATCGGGCGTTCATTCGGGAAAGTGCCGTAAATGCCGGCAGAAGAATCCGTCAAAGAAACAAAATCTCCGCTGTCGGCAAAAAACCAGTCATTGCGGTAAAGTTCGGATTCCGCCTTTTTTTCCTTTCCCTTTTGTTTTTTCATTAAGAAAGAAGAACGGAGATTCGGGTTAAAAAGATAGCGATGATAAAAAAGATAAAAATCAGCCGTTGAGAGAATCAACAGCTTTCAAAATCAGATCTCCGATCGTTTCCGGGTCAAACTTGGAAGAATCGATCACCAGATCATATATTGACATATCCGCGATATCGATGCCGTAATACATCTCATACCGGACCCTTTCGGATTCTTCGCGTGTTTTCGTCCGGTCCAATTCAAACTTAAAAGACGAATTGGACTGCTCACGGTTCATAATTCTGCGGACACGCGTTTCCAAAGGCGCTTTCAACAGAACACGTAAAATTTTCCGGCTCGGCGGAACTTCCAAAGACATGTGTCCCGCCAGACGGCCTTCTAAAATCAAATTGTTCCGCGTTTTTGAGATCTCTTTCTGGCGTTCATCGATCTGGCGGTCATATTTCGGGTCGGATTCGGCGAGTTTTCCGAAATCGGCAAGTGAAAGATTCATTTCTTTGGCAATACCCCGAAAGATCTCACCTGAAGAAATAAAGTCCAATCCGGAACGTTCTTTTAAAAGCAAAGAAACAGTCGTTGTACCGGTCCCCGGAAGCCCGCTGATTGTAATAATCATATCTCATCACCTGAAAAAAGAAAAAGAAAGAACATTACATACTTGCAGTACGAATGTTCAGGAATTTTCTGAGCACCTGGCTGAAGGCCAAGGAGGACAGGAAGTACCAGAAGAGCCAGTACGTGAACAGATAGAAGACACGGTCACTCAGCAACTTGTCACCCCAGAACGGGAAAAGCATAGATGCGTCCGGATGCATGCCAATATAATAATATGCCCACATAATTAACGGAAGAGAAACTAAAACGATATAAAGCATTGGCTTGAATTGGTCTTTCGCCATCCCCATTTGATCTTGCATGATTTCAGCTTGCTGCTCTTCCAAGCGTTTCAGCATATATGTGTTCTGTGAGTCTTGAGCTTCTTTCATTTCTTTTTGGAAAATTTTCATTCGCTCTTGAAATTCAATCATTTTCGACTGATCAACCACATATTTCTGAATGAGAGAAGAATAAATAGCTGTGATAATTGCCATAGCCGATAAAATCAAAAAGAAATTTTGATCGCCCACAAGAGAAACAATAGGTGACATTAAAATATCGACTAACCCACCCAATACATCTCGAAAACTGGGAATCGTAATTCCAAAAATTGTAAATTCAGGAATCAGGATGCCGATGAAAAAAAGTAAACCGACACCTAATATAATTTTATTCGCCCATTCTCTGACTTTTTTCATATCCAAAATAATCCGACCTGTACTTTAATAATTTAAAATTGAGAGACAGTCTTTTTATTTAAAAGGTGCCACGATTTTGTCGATTTCAGTAAAAACGGCGTCAATGTCTTTTGTACCGTCAATATCTTTGAGCAAACCTTTTTCTTTGTAATAATCTACCAGAGGAGCGGTTTGTTTCTGATAAACATCCAACCGGTTGGAGACGGCTTCGGAAGTGTCGTCAGGCCTCTGGAACAACTTATCGCCGCAAACATCACAGACACCCGCAGTTTTCGGCGGATTGAAAACAGTGTGATAACTGGCGCCGCAGCCGGACATCCATCTGCCGGAGAGGCGCTCAGTCAATATGTCATTCGGAACGACAATATTGATGACGACATCAATCGGTTTTTTGATTTCATCCAAAATTCCGGCCAAAGCATCTGCCTGCGGAATAGTTCTCGGATAGCCGTCAAGCAGAAATCCGTTCGCACAATCGGGCTGAAGAAGCCGGTCTTTGATGATACCGATGAGGACCGCATCAGGAACAAGTTCACCTGCGTCCATATACTTTTTTGCTTCCAAACCGAGTTCGGTTCCGTCTTTAACATTGGCGCGGAGAATGTCTCCGGTAGAAATTTGCGGAATGCCGTATTTTTGAGAAAGTTTTTGTGCCTGAGTTCCCTTACCGGCACCGGGAGGGCCGAATAAAATAATATCCATAAAATCACCTAAAATATAAAACTGAATTTTTCAGAAATGGTTTAAAATCTGTTGTATCAGAAGTAAAAGAAATTGACATTTTTGTTATAAAAAGGATTCCATAACGAAAAACCAAAAAAAAAGACTTAAGCGGGATTCGCCTAAGTCTTTGAGTTGAACTTTAAAACGTCAATCATCTTTTCCGAGGAATGACCGAAGCATCGGATGCATTTCCATCAGCTGTTCGGATGCGAGATCCTCATACAACCGATAGACAATACTGACAGTCAGGAGCAGACCTGTACCGCCCGCACTTCCGACCGTACCGAGCAAACTGGCGAAAAGGGTCAAAAGACCGATGAACGCGCCGCCGATAATGGTCACTTTCGGGATGTAACGCTGCATATACTTTTCAATGGAAGCAATATTGTTTCTGAAACCGGGAACCTGCATTCCTGAATTGTAAATCTTTTTGGCCGTCTGTTTGGCACCCATTCCTGTTGTTTCGACCCAAAAGAGCGCAAAGATAATACCGCCGGCAACGAGCAGGAAAGCGTCAATACCGACGTGAAGCACAATCTGCCAAAGCTCCGGCGCAGCAAATCCCATGGACGCAAAATTTGCCTGAACCATAGACGGAATCCAATCCGACGGGCTGTTGATTGCCGAGAGATAATACATTATACCGTTAACAGGCGTTGACCCGGAATATTCACCGAGGAAAGTAATACCCCTGCCGTACAGCAAAACACCGATAAGCTGAATGTTTGCCTGAAGCGCGCGGACCAAGATCATCGGCAGAACGGAAGCGTAAATCAATTTCACAGGGAATTTACCGCGGGCGCCGCGGACGGATGTGTGTGAAAGCGGGATTTCAATCCGGACACTTTCTACGTAAACGACAACCACAAAGATAATCACCGTTGAAATAAGCGACAATATACCGGCATTCACCAAGAGATACAAAATACCGTCAGACGTTGAAAGCAACGACCCGAGTTCACCTCTTGAGATTAATTGGATCCATTTCGGGATGAGACCAATCGCAAGACTGTCGGATCCCGGAAGCCAGTTAATCAACCCTGTCACGATGGACTGCGAAACACCGGCAACGATGAACAAACTGATACCCGAGCCGATACCCCATTTGGAGACGACTTCGTCCATATACATAATCAGAACGCCACCGATACAAATCTGGAGGAACAGGAATAAAGTAATCACCCAAGTATCAACACCGAGCGCTGCAGCCAATCCGGCGTCAGGTTGAATGTAACCGAAAAGCTGAGGAAGCGTCTCAAGAATAATCATAATGAAAACAAGGAACTTCTGAGCCCCTTGGAAGTAAGACTGGTCACGCGGGTCGGACAAATCCAGATGGATGATGTCACCGCCGACCAAAAGCTGCAGAATAATGGATGCCGTCACAATCGGACCGATACCGAGAACGATTAATGATCCGGTCGCGCCTGCGAAGAAAGCGCGGTAATGCGCAAATAAATCGATCGATTCAGCCGACATACCAAACAAGGGAATGTTCGATAAAATAAAGTAGAGCGCGAGAATCGCAAGCGTCCACATGATTTTATTTTTGAACAACACTTGTTTTTCAGGTCTGGCGACAGCGGGTAACCTTGTAAAGATAGGCTCCATTACACTCCTGAAACTCATTGTTGACACCTGACTTTCACGAAAATACCCGGCAAAACAACAGCTTTTGCTGCACCTGTATTTTCGGAATACATTTGATAAGTAAATTTGAAATTGTGAAATTTAGATAAATTTGAGCAAACTCAACCGCAAAAGCGGTGAAACCAATCACCCGTCGAAAACGGATGAAAGATGAAAATGATAGCGATTAATAGTATTAATATATTTTTGTATTATGAAAATGTAAAATTAATACGATGAATCGAATCAAATTAAATAAAGAAAAAAAGAGAAGCAAAAAGCTTACTCTTCTGCTTCTTCCGAATCGTCTTCTTCGAATTCGTCATCAAACCCGACTTCAACACATTCGCCGCCTGCTGCTTCAATCTTGGAGCGGGCAGATGCGGAGAACATTTCGGCTTTAACGACCATTGCTTTGGTCACGCGGCCGCTGCCGAGAACTTTGTCGATTCCGATATTGTAAAGGTCAACAACAAATTTGTCGCCGTCCTTTGTGATATAATCCGCTTCATTTTCATGAAGGAAAGAAACGAGTTCATCCAATTCACCGACATTGACGATGAAAACGGGCGTGTCGACGACAGCCGGACGGGTAAATCCTTTGTAGATGTAACCGGGTCTGTATCCTTCGCGCATGGCACGGATGAAATGGTGAGCGTTGCCGCCTGCATGTCCGCGGCCGCCGCGGTTACCGGCACCTCTTCTGTTCTTGTGTGTACCGCCGCCGCAGGTGCGTGATCCTCTGTATTTTTTAGTTCTGATGTGTCCCATGAAAACCACCTTATCTCATTTTGTGCAAAAGCACTGCAATGTCTTCGCCGTGGTTACCGAGAACGCCGCCCTGCTGAACGGTTCTCTTCAAACCTGCGTGTCCTTTTCTCGGCGGGTGAAGTCTGAAAACCGGCTTCATTGCGGGAACGTCCTTAATTGCGATTTTACCGTCAACGAATGCTTCAGCGAATTCTTTGATGGTTGCGTAAGGAGTTGTTTCCTGAATGTATGCGTCGGTCAAGCGTTCGCCGCCTTCGAGTCTGCCGCGGGTTTCCAAAATTTCCGCAACAGTTTCCGCGCTGACTGTACCGTATGCGATATAGTCTTTGGATTTCTGGATCATGCCTTTGTAAACATCATTTTCCGGAAGGAAAACGCAGTGATTCACTTTGTGGAGACGGAGCATTTTAAGTGTGTCTGCAATTGAATCTCTGACTGCGACAGATCCTCTGACTCTGATAACTGCGTACATAATCAGACACCTCCGTTGCCCTTCTTAGGCATGCGCATGGTGTTGACGTTGTTCAACGCTTCAAAAGTTGCCTTAGCGAAGTTGAGCGTTGTACGGGTGGTTCCGAAAGTCTGAGTCCAAACGTCTTTGATACCTGCTTTCTCAAGCACTTTTCTGGCGGTGTTACCGGCAGCAAGACCGAGACCTCTCGGGGCAGGGACCAATGTCACGACAACACTGCCGATCTTGCCGGTGGCTTCGAAGGGAACAGTGTGTTCTTTTCCGCAGGCGCATTCCCAGGAACCGCAGCCGCGTTTGATGTGCGTGATGTTTAATTTTGCAGCGTCGATTGCCTTTTTGATGGCGTTTCCGACCTGAACGTCTTTGCCCTGGCCGATGCCGACATAACCGTCGCCGTTTCCGACAATAACGGTTGCTCTGAATTTAACACGTCTGCCGGAGTCAGTCATTCTCTGAACCATATTAATGTCAAGAACTTCGTCTTCAAGTCCCGGCAAGAGCATGTCCACAATTTGGGGTTCTCTTAACGGATAACGGGATTTGAGAGCGTCTTCCATCGTTGTGATTTGTCCGTCTGCGACAAGCTTTCCGAGTCTTGTCTTCGGGACCCATTCGTCTTCATTGTAAGCCATGTTTCTCACTTGAACTCCGCTTTGATTTTCTCGACTGCTGCGTCGAACTGTGCCGGCAAGTCAGAGCCGTTGTATTCTGCTGCGACTTCGCCGCGAATGCGTTCATCGGACGGGAAAATAGACTCATCGTGGGGGATTTCAAAGCCGGCGTCAACGATGCCTTTTAAAGCTGCGTAAACGCGTGATCCGGGTGTGGATGCATGAAGCCCGATGTCAAGAATGCCGTATTCATAGCCGTTCTTGAGTGTTCTGAGTCCGAAAAGCAAACCGGTTAAGTATGCTGCGGTTGTGTTTCCTGTCGGTCCGCTGTAGCCGTATTTACCGAGTTCGGTTGAGATGGCAGAAGAATATGTGACATCGCCGATCGGTGTTGGGGCTATAAGCTGTATCTGTACATTGCGTGTGCTTTTGCGCACGACAACGCGGTCCTCTTTGGAGAGAAGGAGTGCAAGACGGGAGTGGTAATTGGTACGTCCCTCTCTTCTTCTTCTCATGGGAACCTTATATCTTGGTCCTGTTGCCATAACTAGCTCCTCAACTATTTTTATTATAAAATTTCAATTAAAAATGAACTAAGAATCATCAGAATAAAATGAAACATTAATTCGCTGTTCATTAATCGCTTAACGAAACAGAAATTCACAGTGCATAAATGTTCGATTAAAACCGAACCGCAAAAGATGTCCTGTGAAAGGAGTCTGTAATAGATGTTTTGACTATATAAGGTTTCTGCCGGACAGACCAGCAAAACACTCAAATAAAAAGATAAGGGAGTAAAACACTCCTGAAGAGATTTAACGGGTAAAGGTTTTTCGATCCGGGGTTAAAAAATTAAAGAGGGAACAGAGTGGGAAAAATTAAGAAAATGGCATGTCTGCTATTTATGATACTGTTTTTGGTATCACCGGCTTACGGTGAGATGCTGAACGGAACACAAGCCGCGGATGCTGCCGTAACGTACGCGGCCGGTGAAGAAGAGGCATGGGCTCATGGCCCGTACTATTATCAATCTCATCCTTATTATTACATTCAGTTTATGACGGGTGACAATCTGACAGGCGTCTTAATTTTGGATGCAGAAAACGGAGAACTAATAAAAGAAGCCGACACGATTGAAAAAATATCTTATACGGTTTGGTACCTTAACAATGTAACTCCTGAAATTATTCCGGCTTATAATGTGACAATCGACACATATCAAAAATCAGCAATTCGGCTGAATGAAACTGCAAAAGCGCTGGAACAGGAAGCTCGTTTTATGACGGAAGGAGATAAAAAAAGAGTGAATGATGCTGCCGAAGCATACAAAAATATGGCAGTATTGATAGAAGAATATGCAGATATGCTTTCAAATACAATTCCGATAATGGAAGATATTATAAGCGGAAACAGGTCATATGAAAATGCCGTAAAATTGGCTGAAGAAAATGACAAAGTCGAAAAAGTCATCATAAAAATGGATCCGGCGTATGATAATGTGATTGAGAATATGAACATGTATTATGATATTCTTATTGAGAAATCAAGCACATACAGACTGAACAAAACATTAACACAGGATTATAAAACAACCTTTAATAACGTATGGACACAGGAAAAATCAATGGTCATTGCAGACGGTTTGGATGCGTTTAAAGAAGACCGTCAAACTGTAAAGGACAATCAAGAAAGAGATATACGACTGGCGGAAGAGAGAAATAAAACAGCCGAAGCCCCGGGATTTGGCATATTGATCGCAATAAGCGCGGTTTTAATTGTTTGTTTGATAATAAACCGCAAGGTTCAATAAATTATAAAATCGCTGCTCATCTGCAGCATTTTATAATCTTTTTAAATATGATAACAGTGTAATTTTCCAAGAATTTCTATCTCTTTTAAAAATCTCTATTTTTTAAAGAATTTCTATTCTTCTAAGAACTTCTATTTTTTAAAGAATTTCTACTTTTCATTAATAATAACATATTTCATTAAATAAAATATATAAAGAGGATTGAAAATATAGAATAATATGTTTTCGACGCAACCGCTGAAAACATACCCGATTCGGTTCATTCTTCAGAAAGAAACAAAAACGGAAACATTATTGCAGATGAATTTTGATTTTAAAAAACGAAATAAACTGTATATTACCGCTATCATTTCTTAATGAAATCGATAAACAATCACTTTGATTACCGGATGCTATTACATCAACCCCTGAGATTGATTTTGAAAAACGAATTTGCATTTATGCACCCGTATCCGGCATTTCAACAACGGTATTCGCTGTGTCATGATTGTTTTGAACCGTGTTAAAAACGAGAAGAGATAATTACATGAAAATAAAAACGATTCAGATACTGTTTGTTGCAATTGCAATTTTCCTGCTGATGCCTTTTGCCTGCGCTGCCGACCATATCATTGAAACGGAAGAAGATTTAAAAAAAATCGGAACGGGAGAATTCAGTTTGAATGATTCTTACGTACTTGCCGAAAACATCACGATTCGCGACACTGTCTGGAATTCAATCGGCTGCCATGACTGTCCTTTCACAGGGACGTTTGACGGCAACAGCAAAACCATTGCTTTCTGCAAAGACATCACGCTTATAAACGAAAAACAAAACGAAAAACAAAGACAGGACGAAAAAAACGGATTTGACGGTTTCGGATTATTCGGCAATATTGAAAACGCGCAAGTCAAAAATATTTGCTTAATCATCTGCAACATGACAACGGAAAATTCGGGAACAGAAAACGGATATGAACTTTTGCCGACCGGACCTCTGGCGGGCTTCGTTTCAGGTGAAGCGTCCGAAATCAGAGACTGCCGCGTCTATAAAGCCGCGCACGGAACGGGAATTATTTATTCAAACACCGGTGCAGGCGGTTTGATCGGGATGACGGATACCGGATTGATCGATAACTGCACATCTCAAGCAGACGTTTCGGCCTGCGCTGCCGCAGGCGGTCTGATCGGAATGACAAAAGAAGCCGCCGTTTCAAACAGCACTTCAGCAGGAAATGTAAGCGCTGAAGTTGCCGCCGGCGGATTTATCGGAACCGTCGCCGGCGCATCCGTTGTCACCAACAACAGCGCGGACGGAAATGTAACCGCAGCAGATGAAAGTGCCGGCGCATTTGTCGGCGATATTATCGCGCCGGGGAGCAGCTTTATTTACTGCAGATCCAGCGGCTTGCTGAATATTATAATCGGGATTTTCGAAAACATCTCCGAGAATTAAGATTATGGTCCGTTGCTTTCAGAAGCAACAGGATTCACAAAAAAGGAAATAAAAACGGAGTCGCATACCCACCATACAACCCTAAAAACAAAAACGAACGGAATACATCACCCGTAAAACCAAAATATATACACATAAACCAAAAACAACCCAAACCCAACCCAAAAACAGAAAAACGATATAATGCGACAATATATCCTTTTTTGAGTGAGGGTGTTTTGGTTCCGGATAATTCAGAATCCGGAACAAAACACTCTTTTTTCTATATACCCTTTTTTACACACACTGTTCAACACTTCAATCCGAAAGGATTGTTTTGACACATTTAAACTGTCGAGTCATCATCTTCATTTTTTCGCCATACGATAACGAAAACGGATATTCCGAGAGCAAACAAACCGAGAACCGATAATGAATTAATCGGCTTCAATTCAGGAATGTCGGCAGAATAACCGCCGGACGAGATATTTCCTTCGGTTTCAGCAGTTTCCGCGCCGTAAGGAACAGGCGGCTCTTCCCGGATTTCTGCGTTACCGCTGCCGTTGCCGCCCCCGTTGCTGTTTCCTCCTTCACTCCCGTTGCTTTCATTACCGCTGCCATCGCTCCCGTTATTACTGTCGTTTTTTTGCTTTCCGTCGCCGACACCGAAGAGTTTCGGACAGATCTCACTGTCAATGATGTACCAGATGTAACCGGAATCGGGACTTTCGGAAATATCCCAGGATCCGGAAACCAACCCGCCGTCTCCGGCAACGGTATAGGTATCGTACTTCATCAGCTCACTTGAACTTAAGCCGGTCCCGTAATCATTCGAATAAACAGACTCCCGGCTCAGATAAAAAGAATCAACCGGAGAGGAAAGCGCAGTATCTTCATATACACCGACCAGTCCGCCGCCGAAGCTGTCTTCATCCAAACCGTCTGTCGGTATCCCCTAAGCATAGCTGTTTAAAAGAGCCAGTGTTTTATATTTGGCAACAAACCCGACAAGGCCGCCGGCATTTTTACCGGTTGCAAAAACGCCTCCTTCCGCATATGTGTTTTCAATACTTGAATTTCCTGAAACATAACCGATTAGACCGCCTGCATTTTTTTCTGCAAGGATGTCACCGGAAGCATAACATTGCGAAATCAAAGCGGATTCAATTTCTCCGATTAAACCGCCGGCATTATCCGCGTCCGTGAAAACATCGCCGTCAGAATAACACGCCGTGACAGTTCCGCTGAAAATATAACCGATTAAACCGCCGGCAGATGACTTCGAAGAACAAACGTTGATTCCGGCACCGCTGTCTTCAACAAGCCCGTTATTGACGACACCGGCCAAACCGCCGGACTTATATTTTCCTTCCAGGAAAAAAGAATCATCTGAACCGCCGGCATCGGAAAAACCTGCCGGGTAAACGAAGCAATTTCTGACAACGGCCGTTTCATCTGTTTCGGCCGCTCCCAAATAACCGACTAAAACGCCTGTCGGATGATCCGATCCGCCGTTTGACAGATGGCATTGAACGATGACGGTCAAATTTTCAATGATTCCCGAATTTTCACCGTTGCTTTTTACATTGCCGAATAAACCGTGACCGTCAAACTCGGATTTGTCCAGTCCGTTGCTGCTCTTTGAAACGACAAACACGACAGAATTCTCAATGCCCTCCGAATCGCCGACTATTGTAATGGTTTTGTTGTTGCCGTCGAATTTTCCGGTAAACGGATGGTCATATGTGCCGACAGGTTCCCAATTTTTCAGCTCCTCATCCGAAAAATCCAGTACGATATTGTTTGCTAAAATATAATTTTCATTCAGATTATCGCGGATTGATTTAAAATCCGATGCCGTTTCAATTTTAACCGGAACACCGATCTCGGCCGAAGCCGTACCGATTAAAACAAAATATAAAACTGTAAGTATTATCAAAACGATTTTTTTGTTTTTCATATTAACCCTGTAATTATTTTACCGCAAAATTCGGAATGTTTGAATATACGAATTGAACAGGAAGATAATATCAGAAATTAAATATAAATTTAATCGACATATTATCTATATTTTAAAAAAGTATAGATAAATTATAGAAAATAAATATAAAGAAATAAAAGAGTTATCTGTTATCTCATTCTTTTCCCGGAAATATAAAACAAAAAAACCGAAAAACAAAGGATACCGACAACCGCTGCCGATAAAATGACAATAATCGGACCTTTTGTCTTCAACCCTTTTTTATCATTTGAATCCGGCCCGTTTACAATTTCCGCATCCCGTTCCAAATAAGCCGCGTTAAAAAGTGTAGGTTCCTGCCAATATAAAAGAGGCAGAGAATAAGAAGATGAACCGTTTTTCCAAACGGCGGGGCTGAAACTTTCCCAGAGACCCGACCCGAGAGGCTGATTCAAAATTTCCGCAGAAGAGAGATATTCCCCTGAAACAGACGGGTTCTGCACGGTAAACGGGGTGACAGACATTTGGTTCCACGCATAAACATTTATCAATTCCGCCGTCGGAATCGTTTCGTTTTCAGCATCAATACACCCGAATATGCTGCCGGCGTTATTTTTTGCCGTTACTTTTTCATTTAAAGCAAACGCATTCGAAAAAAATGAAGCGGTTTCATTTTCGGAATCAATAAAAGGGTTCGGTGTATAAAAACCGACCAATCCGCCGGCGTTTTTTGAAGCATGAACCGTCCCGGCTGCATAACAACCGGAAATATTTGCCGACATCAAAACCCCGGCAAGACCGCCGGCAGAATTATTTTTTGCACTGACATTACCGACAAAATAAGAATCCGAGAGGGTCCCGTGAATCAAAGAACCGACAAGGCCGCCGACGTTTTCTTCTCCGGTGATATTACCCGCCGCGTAAGATTCTTGAATAAGATCCGGGATATCGGCATCATAATACTGTCCGCACTCGCCGGCAAAGCCGCCGGCATTGATACTGCCCGTAACGGTCCCCTCAAAAGAACTCTTGGAAATCGTGCTGTTTCCTGAAACCCTTCCGGTAAAACCGCCTGTTTGGCCGATTCCCGTCACATTTCCGGTAAAATGACCGCCAAGAATTTGGCTGTTATAGACGGTTCCGGCAAGACCGCCGGAATAGAAATTTCCGGTAACATCAGCATCGCAGTAAACATTTTGAAGAAGAGAGCCTCTGCCGAGAGAGCCGGCAAATCCGCCGATTCCGCCTCCATCACCCGATTGAGAACGGACCGTTCCCGAAACGCTGCTGTTCGAGATTTCAGTTCTGAGAGTACTGCCAATCATCCCGCCGACACTTGATTCTCCTTCAACCGTTCCGTTAAAAAAGCAGTTATTCATTTTGACACCGATACTTCCGTTTTCGGATGTATAAAAACCGGCGAAACCGCCGACATTAGATTTTCCGATGACGGTTCCTTCAATATTTATATTCTCCAAAAATACATCCCCGTGAAGCTCATTCGTTAATGTGCCGGCTGAAAAATTCTTGAAAAAATCATCTTTTTTACTCGGCCATTTTTCGGAATAAGTTTGAATGTAAACGTTTTTAAAATTCAGATTTTTGACGGAAGCATTTTGAATAATATGGAAAAGACCACCCGACGAATCGGGGCCTGCGCTGTAAAGATTGGAAATCGTATGATTTTGACCGTCTAAAATGCCTGAAAAGGCAGCGGAATCACTGAAACCGGCCGGCTCCCACCCGCCGCTGTTATTTATTTTTAGATTAATATCATATTGGCGGTCCGGCATCAGTTCAATGTCGTTCGTCAGAACAAAATACGCGTGGCGATATTGACTGTCAGTCATCACCCGCAGATCGTCGGCGTTTCGGATTCGGAACGGATCAGCGGCGGTGCCGTTGCCGGCCAATTCACGGTCTGGAGATGCGGCAGAACAGAAACTAGAAAGAAAGAGCAATGTCAAACACATTAAAAAAACGGATGAACGGGAAATCATAGTTATCACTCACTTATTGAGCGCCAATGAATCCCAAAAATAATATTGATGATTTTATTATTTAATGATTAGCTGGTCAGATGTTATGACATTCTGAAAAAGATGAAAAATTTTAAAATCTAAAATGAAGAAATAACGGAATCCGTTCCGTTATTCATCTTCATCTCTTCTTTTAATCACGATAACGTACCAAACGCCGCAGATGAGAATGACGCATCCGAAAAGGAGCAACATCCAAAGCTGCCAGTTGTACGAAACGGTTTCTACAGGACTTTCATATCCTTCGCCGTCGGGTTGTTCGGGAATAACGGGAATAGAGCCGCCGGATGAATTATTGCCGCCGGCATTTTTCTCGGGAGGATTCACGACCGCTGCGCTTCCGAATCCGGATCCGCTGCCGCCTTTGCTGACGGGTTCCTCAACAGGTTCTTCATATTGCCAGAAAAGCTGCGGATATCCTTCACCGTCGATATACCATGTATATGCAGGGTCAGGTGATGAAGAAATTGACCAGCCGCTGTCTTCAAAAGTCAATATGTCCGTTAATTCGAGACCTGTAACAGAGGTTCCGACGCCGTTGTCGCCGCCGGAAACATTGCCTGCAATATAAAAACAATCTTGGACAGCCCCTTCATATCCTTCCGCGCCGATGATGCCGCCGACGAAATCAGTATTTGTTTGATTGCCGGTTACAAAGGCTGCAGAATAACAATTCTCAATAAAACT
Organism: uncultured Methanosarcinales archaeon; assembly: GCA_964446755.1. Classification (GTDB taxonomy): domain Archaea; phylum Halobacteriota; class Methanosarcinia; order Methanosarcinales; family Methanosarcinaceae; genus Methanimicrococcus. Next base: position 19,297 of record CAYUQC010000005.1, on the reverse strand, counting down.
GGGTGCACCGTAAGTCAAATCGCCGACAAGGCCGCCGGTACTTCCGTTTCCGGTAACAGTTCCGAGAACATAGCTGTCGGAAACGGTGGAGCCGTATACGTACCCGGCAAGACCGCCGACATTCTTGTTGCCCTCAACACTGCCGGAAAAATAACATGTATCGATAGTACCGTTGTCTAATTTGCCGACAAGGCCGCCGACGGGGTCTCCCGTACCGTCGACGTTGCCGGTCATATAACTTGAATAAATGACACTGTCTTTGACAAATCCGGCAAGACCGCCGACATTGCCGCTGCCTTCAACGGTACCGCTGAAATGGCTTGAAGAGATCGTACCTACTTCAAGAACACCCGCAAGACCGCCGACCATGCTGTTTCCGCTTATTGAAAAGCCGTCAGTGATAATAACCGAACAATTTGTAATGAGTGAACGGCCCTCTGCAATGCCTGTTAAAACGCCGACACGCTCCTGTGAGCTGCCTGAATCAGCTGTCAAGTTGCCGTTGACAACGATTTTGATGTTTTTAAGTTCGGCATCGTTCGTGACGGCACCGAATAAACCGTATCCTGTACTATCATCGGATTTAAATTCGGTATCTTCTGTAAAAACAATCGTATGACCGTTACCGTCAAAGACCCCGGTGAACCTGTGCGCGCTGTTGTCACGGCCGAGAGTGATCCATGTGCCTTCATCGATCTCCAGATCTTTCAGCAGAATATAAGAAGCCGTCAAATCACCGTTGACCTCTTTGAGGTGTTGAACCGTTTCGATCTGAAAAGGATCATCAGGAGTTCCTGCGCCGCTGCCGCTGAACGCCATTGCCGGCCCGCTCAAAAGTAAAAAGGCGGCTAAAATTGTTAAGAATAGAGTGATAATTTTGAAATTCATGAGAGGGACCCCTCGATTTGTTTTTAAAATATTTGAAATTAAATAAATATAATAAAAGACTATAAATCAATTCAATGAATATAAATGTTTTTAAAAAACAAATTGTATATATAAAATATAAATTTGAGAATGTTCATATAAGATTTTGTGAAAATGTTTGCTGCGCTCACACTTTCAAAACCGTATCGATGTTTGCAGAAAATTATGTAACGTTATGCGGACGCGCCGTCCGCCAAACAGCTGAGACAGAATAAAGTGAATGCTGTTCAAAATTAATATTCAAAAAAAGAAAGTGAAAATGTGTCAAAAGACACATTTCAGAATTATTCTTCAACTTTGAGGTGGGCTTCAAGGTGAGCGACGTTTCTGAATTCGCCGCCTTTTGCCTTTCTGTAGAACTTGCAGTAGGTGGATTTGTCGATGGATTCATCGGCGCGCATTTCTTTGAGTCTTCTTCTGAGTGCGCGGATTTTCTTCATCCACAAGCCTTTGCTGTATGTTCTGGCGCCTTTCTTACCTTTTCTGGAACCGGGACCTTTTCTGTGACCGTACTTGCGCTTTTCGGCAACAAGTCTTGCGCGTCCGCGGCTGACACCTTTGACTTTCTTGGCTTTAATCGTACCTTCTGCAATCAAACCGCGAATATCTTCACGGGTGATAGCTTGGGCGATTTCGTCCATTTTAGCCGGGTCGAGCCAAACACGGTCGGTACCGCAGTCGAGAATCTGGGAGGCCATTCTTCTCTGGTTTTTCAAGTTTGCCATGATTTTACTCCTCCTTTCCCGGGTTCAAGACCTTGATGTTGAATTCTTTGGCTTTGGCAACGATTGCCGCCTTTTTCTTGCCGCCGACGGTGCCGCCGATTCTGACAGCTTCGTATTCGGGGTCAACAAGAACAAGGTCATCTACGTTGTAAACCAAGATTTCATCGTAACCGGACGGGTGCAGGCCTTTGGTCAGGACCGGGCTGCCGTAGCCGACGGTCGCGATAGCGCCTTTACCGAGGTAACCGCGGCGCTGTTTGCTCTGAAGACCGCGCGGGCGTCTCCATGCCTTTGTCAATCTCTTGAACTTGTGGTGGTTCTGTTTGTGGAAAGACGGTTTTTTGCCTTTCTGAACTTTTCTGACTTTGAACAAACGTCTGATTTCAGGATCCGCATCAAGCAAATTGGTTGAGACAGCGGGTGCGTCAGTATTGACGTTTTCAACAGTTTCTTGAATGTTTTCTTCTGTCATTTAAATCACCTTTATTTCTCCACCACATAAATTCCGTCCTGGAAAACACGCGGGTCAAATCTCTTGATTTTGGTTTTCTGTTCGATGTTTGCCGTTGTCTGGCCGACATCTTCCTTGCAGATACCGGAAACCACAACGCTGTTGCCGCTGATCTTGACGGCGGTGCTGCCGACGATCTTTGCGACACGGGGTTTCTTTTCTCCGAGGAAATTGCTGATGACGAAGGTTTTGCCTTCGACCTTTGTCTGCATCGGGAAGTGAGAGTAAACGATGTTCATCTTGTACTCGAACCCTTCCGTCACGCCTTTAATCATATTGCTGATGTGAGAAGCGTAGGTGCCGACCATTGCCTTGTAGTTCTTGCGCATGATATCAGAGTCAACGACGACTTCGCCTTCGTTGAGTGTAATCACGATGCCGGGGTAATACAATTCTTTTGTATTCTCGCCTTTGGGGCCTTTCACGGTCACAATACGGTTGTCGTAAGTGACGGTGACGCCTGCGGGAACTTCAACTGATCTGGAAATTTCTTTTGCCATGTTTCAGTTTCCCCCTTAATAGACATAAGCGAGCAGCTTTCCGCCGACATTTTGTTCACGTGCTTCGTGGTGTGACAAGACACCTTTGGACGTGGTCAATACAAGAACGCCGAAGTTCTTTGCGGGCAAGTATCTCTTTTCCCACTTTTCGAAGTCGTCAAGGGCCAAAGAGTAGCGGGGTTTGATGGCACCGCAGTCATTGATGGCACCGGCCAACTTAACTTCGAAAACACCGGCTTTACCGTCTTCGACAAATTCGAAAGACTCAAGGTAGCCGCCTTCTTTCATAACGTTCAAAACATTACCGATAACTTTGGAAGCGGGGCGGATGACACAGGATGTCTTGCCGACGCTTTCCGCATTCTTGATCACGGATAATGCATCTGCCAAGGGATCAAATAATACCATTTCTTGTCACCTCAGCTGTATTTGTTAAAGCCCATCTTCGGGGCGATTTCTCTGAAACAGTGTCTGCATAAGTAAATGTCATACTTACGAACGAGTGACTGCTTGCGACCGCAGCGCTTGCACTCGTTGGCACCTCTTCCGAAACTCTTTTTCGTTTGTACCATTTTAAACGACCTCCACACCGTAGTTTTCCTTCAAGAAAGCGATTGCGTCTTCCTTGTTCATTTTGTGTCCGGCAGGGACTTTTCTCTTCTCGATGCGTCTCTTGCTGATTCTGTCACCGGGTCTTTTCAGGACGACAACAACGTCCATACCGAAAACGCCGATGTTGGGATCATACTTCATACCGGGGAAATCCGTGTGTTCTTCAATACCGAAGGAAACATTTCCGTTGATATCGAACTGGGAGTTTCTGAGAGTCTTCTCGACAATGTCCAAAGAGGTGTTGAGGAAGTTTTCCGCATTTTCGCCTCTTAAGGTCACTTTACAGCCGATCGGCTCTTTCTTTCTGATACCGAATGCAGGTGCAGTCATTTTAGCAAAGGCGCGAACGACTGTCTGTCCGGTGATTTCCGCAAGTATGTTTTCTGCATCGACAAGGTGTTGACCGCTTTCGCCGACACCCATGTGGACAACGACTTTTTCAATGACAGGAGTTCTCATAGGATTTGTCATATTTATTCTCCTAACTTAATCACGGGTTTGTCTTCACCGATTACGAAAACATAGTTTTCGATGGTTTCAATTTCTGAATCGATTCCGGAAATCGTCACCACATTGTTCTTGGAACTTTTGATGATGTTGATTTCTTTGAGCGTTCCGACCATACCGCTGTGACGGCCGCCTGTGATCATGGCGAGGTTACCGACCTTGTATTCCAACTTCTGGAGAATCTGTTTGTCCGGAAGTGAAATTTTGATGGTGTCTTTGGTTTTGTAGTCCTCGGACGCAAGGATGTTGGTACCGTCATGGAGGTTCAACTGCGTTTTACCGCCTTTCACGGTGGTCTTGTTCAATATTTTGCAGACCTTGAATTTGGCGCGCTCTTCATCAATGGTGTTGAGATAGAGACGTCCTTTGGAGTCCTGCAGCATACGATAATACTGATTGTTTGCCGGGATTGCGATCACGTCGAAAAGACCGACGGGGAACTTCAAGCTTTTGCGGGCAATGCCGTCAACGAGAACCTGCTTCTCCAAAAGGGTCTGCTTGGCTTCTTTGGCGTTGTCGACGATTTTAAGCATATCTCTTAAGATAACGACGAGCGGAAGGCTTGAATCTTTGTTGTGCGGACCGGGGCTTGTTGCCGTAATCCATTTGTTGGTCTTTTTCGGGACTCTCCAGCTGGTCGGCATTGACATTCTTTTTTGGTGCATTTAACTCACTCCTTTCCGCGAATGCGTGCTTCGCGCGTTTTATCTTTCAGTTCGAGTTTCGTGATCATCACGACGGACGGGTAAATCGGTCTCGGGACTTCTTCGCCGTTCACTTTTGTGGAGACGACACCGGAGACATGAATTGTGCCTGCGTGGAGATCGACTTTTTCAACCTTTCCGGAAACACCTTTGTAGTCACCGCGCATGACGGTCACAGTGTCACCGACGATAACGGGGGCGGAACGGGTGTTGTATTTGACGGACAAGTCGCTGTTGAGGCGTGCGCCCATGAATTTCTGCTTCTGGTGAAGCGGGGCGTTGTATCTTGCCTTTCTTTGTTTTCTGGGCTGTTTGGATGTAGTAAACATATTGATTCACCTCAGACAACAATGGAAGCGGTTGTACCGACTTTCGGGAAACGTTCTGCAACTTCTCTGGCAACCGGACCTTTAATGTCGGTGCCTTTCGGAACACCAGAATCATCGACAAGGACCATCGCATTGTCTTCAAAGCAAATGCGGATACCGTCGGGTCTTCTGATTTCCTTCTTTTGGCGGACGACGACAGCGAGGAAGATCTGCTTTCTCATTTCGGGTGTTCCCTTCTTAACGGAAACAACGCACAAGTCGCCGACACCGGCACGCGGATATCTGTTTTTGACACCGCGGTATTTTTTAACGGAGATAATCTGAAGGACTTTAGCACCTGTGTTGTCAACGCAGTCGATGCGGGCACCGGCGTTTAAAGCTCTCGGAATGTTTGAGCGGATTGCTTTCATTCTTTGGCCTCCTCGATTTTAACAACGACAAATGATTTTGTCTTGCTGATAGGGCGGCACTCTGCAATGGTCACAACGTCGCCGATTTTTGCGTTTAAGCAGTGGGGGTTGTGTGCGTGCATGATTGTGCGGCGCTTTTCGTATCTCTGGTATTTGGATACCATTTTTTCATAACTTCTTTCGATAACGACGGATTTGTCCATCTTGGTGCTGACGACGGTGCCGACGAGGACCTGTCCTCTGACGGGAAGTTTGCCGTGGAACGGGCAGTGGACGTCATCGCATTCCTTTGTGGGTTCCGGAACGTCTAATCCAATATCTCTTGCCATAAATTAGCCTCATTTTCTTGATTTCTTTAAGTTCTTAATCCGATTTTGGGGTTGTGAGAGCGTGATGTTTCCATCGATTTTTACGGATATGTTACGGCCTGTTTGAGAGATCCCTTCCGGAATTGTAAATACGAATACCGTTCCTTTTTTAGGAACGGTGACAACGCGCGAAAGCGCGGTGTCAACCGGTCCCGAACCGTTTCGGGGCTCGGTTTCAATTTGCATCGTATTTCGTGTTTCGTCAATGACGCGTCCGGAAAGACCGTTTAATGTCGGGTCGCAAGAACTGTCCACCTTAACGAGGAGCCCGATCAATTCGTGATAGGGCAACTCTGCAGGTGTGATCTCAATTTGTGTCATTCGTTATTAGTTGTCTTTCATCTCAACTTGAATCGTTTTGATGCGTGCAATTGTTCTCTTGATTTCACCGATGCGTCCCGGGTTTTCGGGAGCGCCGCCGGCGGAAGTCAAAGCACGTTCGCGGATCAATTCGTCGTTCAATTGTTTGATTTCATCAATTCTTTCGTCTGCTGACATCTTGCGGATGTCACTGGTTCTTAAGATTGCCATTATTTCTTAGCCTCCTTGTGAACGCGGGCCATCGGGTGCCAGTAGTCGTATTCGTTGTGTTTGTGCTGCCAGACGCCTTCAACCAATCTTCTGATTTCGTTGATGTCGGAATCTTCAACAACGATTTCGTCGTCGTTTCCGGCGGTTTCGCCTTCTGCGCAAACTTCAGCTTCAGTCACTGTTTCAACAACTTCAACGGCTTCAACTTCGCCTTCTTCGTTGACGACTTCCGTGACTGTCACTTCGTCAACCACAACGATTTCGGGTTCGCATGCTGCGCCTTCTTCTGCTGCGGCCTCAGGTGCTGCTGCCTCTGCTGCGGGTGCAGCTTTTGTTTCAGAGGCGGCAACGGTTTCGTCAGCTTCGGGTGCTGCCAAAACGCCTTCTTTCATTTTGAACGCGTCGGGCAGAACTGCGCCGGGCTGAACGATCTTCACACGGCAGCCGAGTGTACCGAGTTTCTTGACGGCAACGGCGTAACCGGTGTCAACGATCTGCTCTGCCGGGTGACCGGAGTGCTTCACATATCCGTCGATGAATTTTTCGGTTCTGGCACGGGCGCCGGTCAACTTGCCGGAAATGATGACTTCACAGCCGAGTGCACCGGCGGCCATAACGGCGCGGATGGTGTTGGTACCGGCTTTTCTGAAGTACCATCCTCTTTCAATTGAGGAAGCCAAGCGGTTGGCCATAATCTGTGCGTTGAGCTCGGATTTTTTAACTTCCTGAGCATCAATTTGGGGGTTGTCCACACCGTAGATGTCAACAACGTCCTGTGTGAGTTTGCGGATCACTTTACCGGCTTTTCCGATAACCATACCGGGTTTCTCGGAATAGATCGTAATCTGTGTGCCGAGCGGTGTTCTGCTCATGTTCATTCCGCCGTAGCCGGATCTGCCGAGCTGCTTTGCGAAATGTTCATCCAAAGAAGCTTTGGTATAACCGTCTTTCACGAATTTTTTCTCAACTGCCATTAGAGCACCTCGCTCAAAATGATTTCAATGTTCACCGTGGTGGTGTTCTTCGGGGAGGCGCGTCCGCGAGCTCTGGGGAAATATCCGCGAATGACTCGTCCTCTGTTGGCACGGATGCTTTTGACAAACATGCGGGAGGGTTCAAGTCCTTTGTATTCGGCGTTGCTTTCCGCGTTTCTCAAGACTTTCAAAACTTCGACGGAGGCGTTGACGGGGTATTTACCGTTTGCCATTGCTCCTTTCTTGTGCCCGGAGCCGTCTGTGTGTCTCTTGAACGGAACTGCCTTTTTCATGGCCACGACATCGTTCAGGTAAGCTTGTGCCTGGGGCAATCTCATTCCCTGAATGAAGTGGCAGATTTCTCTTGTTTTCTTAAAAGAGATGTGGAGTTCGGAAGCCGTTGCTTTGGAGGTGGTCTCCGGATCGGCTTTCACTGCATAGTTAAGTCTTCCCATTTTTCACACCTCACTTCAACGGAACGAATTTACTGGAACGCGTTGCACCAACACCGGCACTGCCGTGGGACACTCTGTGTCTTGTCGGAGCGAATTCACCGAAGCGGTGTGCAACCATTTCCGGCTGGATTTCAATGTCGACGAACTTTTTGCCGTCATAAACAGAGATGATTTTTCCAACCATTTCCGGTAAGATAATCATGCCACGTGTGTGGGTTCTGACTTTCTTGCCTTCCCTCATGTCCGCAAGGGCTTTCTTTTGGACTTCGGTGAAACCTCTTTTAATTGTTCTTCTCTCGCGTGAGGGGAGAAGTTCTGCGAATTCCTCAATGCTTAAAGCCTGAAGCTCAGCAATGGTTTTTCCGCGGTAAGTAAACTCACCCTTACGCTTCGGTAATCTTGATGATCCTGATTTTTTTGCTGCCATAATATCACCTTAACGTTTCTTTCCGGTTCTGCGTGCGGCGATGTGACCGACTTTAGCTCCCGGGGGTGCGTTTCTGCTGACTGTTGTAGAGCGAGTGGGGTGCTGTCTGTTACCGCCACCGAACGGGTGGTCTCTCGGGTTCATAGCGACACCTCTGACACGCGGGAATCTCTTTGCGCGAACTTTCATTTTGTGGAACTTTTTACCGGCTTTAAGGAACGGTTTTTCAACACGTCCGCCGCCTGCAATCACACCGATCAGTGCACGGCATTCGGGGTTGAACCATTTCAACACACCGGAAGGCATCTGAACAGATGTTCTGTTTTCTTCGTGAGCGACAACGGTTGCATAAGTTCCGGAGGATCTTGTGAATTTGCCGCCGTCGTTGGGCTTTCCTTCAATGTTGCACACCAAAACACCCTCGGGGATCTTTCCGAGCGGGAGGATGTTGCCGGCTTTGACTTCAGCTTCGGGGCCGCAGGCAACTGCCTGTCCGACAGACATGCCTTCACAGGCGATGAGAAGCTGAGAAACACCGTTGTCAAAGAAAACTTTAACGATGGGTGCGGCTCTTGCGGGGTCGTGTTCAACATCGATGACGGTTCCGTTTAAGGTAACACCGGCAGCCGTCACGGGGTGCATTAATTCTGCTTTAAACTTGTGAGAAGGTGCGCGGAAAGTCGGGCTTCCTTTACCTCTTCTCTGTGCGATAATTCGTTTACCCATTTATACCACCTTATGCCAATCCGAGCCGGGTCGCAATTTCGTGAGCTGCATCCGGCTTTTCGAACGTGATGATTGCTTTTTTCAGTCCTTTCATGGTGGTCATGGTTCTGACGTTGATGACCTTGAAACCGTAGAGCTCTTCCATGTCGGCTTTAATCTGGTGCTTGTTGGCACGGAAGTCGACAATGACCTGAAGCTTACTGTCTTCCATGTGGAGCATGGCCTTTTCTGTAATGAACGGATATTTAATGGACATCATTCCAAAACACCTTCCTTTTCTGAAAGTTGGTCAATTGCCGCTTTGGTCCAAACGGTCAAACGGCCTGCGTGCGTACCGGGGGCGAGAAGCTCTGCATTGAGTTCCGCGACGGTTGCAATGTCAACGCCGGACAGGTTTCTGGCGGCTTTGGAGACGGCTGCGTTCGGGCCGGTGACGACCAAAAGGCTTTTTCTGTTCTTGTATTTTCTTCCTCTCATCTTACCGCGGCCGGCACGGATGGTACGGCCTTCTTTGGCGCGGATAACGTCTTCGTAGACGCCGATGGCTTCAAGGAAAGAAACAACATCTTTTGTTTTGGAAAGTGCTTCAAAAGCATTGTCGGCAACAATCGGGAGTTCTTCAGTCATGAAGATGTGACCGCGTGTGACAACGAGATCTTCATTGCAGGTTGCTGCAATTGCGGATCTGACAGCCATGCGCTTTTCCTTTTTGTTGACTTTTTCGGAGTAATCCGTTTCGGGTTTTGGCGGGTGGGCACGGCGACCTCCCTTTGCGTGGGGGATACGTGCTGCACGGGAGCCGTTGACAATTCTCGGGACGTGAGAAGCGCCGCGGCCGGAACCCCAACCTGTTGCAGAGGTCTGCATACCGGCGTATAATGTGGGACCGTACGGGTGTCTTCTGTTTGCCTGAGCGGCCAAAACGGCTTTCTTGATAAGGTCCGGGCGGTAATCTTCGGAGAAGACTGTCGGAAGTTCAACTTCGCCGACCGGCTTGCCTGATAAATCTAAAATTTTTGCTGTTGCCATTTATTTCACCCCTGCTGAGACTGCACACTGACGTGAACGATTTGCGGTTCTCCGGGCTGTGCTTTCTTGTATCTGATCGGATCTCTGATACGGATCAATCTTCTGGCCGGTCCGGGAACGCTTCCTTTGATAAGGATGTATTCACCGCTGACAAGACCGTAGTTGATAATGCCGCCTGCAGGTGTAATTTCTTCACCGTTTTCGCCGACCTTCAAAATACGTTTGTTGTATTCGGTTCTCTGGTGGTAGCCGGTTTGACCCATTGCGGGAACCTGCCACTGCACGTGTGCCGGGCGGAACGGACCGAGTGTACCGATCTGTCTCAAACTGCCCTGTCTGGAGTGTTTTCCTTTCATGAGGGAAATACCCCATCTTTTAACGGGACCCTGTGTTCCTTTACCGGTTGTGATGGCTGCTGTGTCGACGATCGCGCCGTTCTTGAAGACATCGGTGAACTTGATTTCCGAGCCGAGAATAGATTTGGCGTATTCGAACTTTGCGCTCATGTCATTACCGCTGATGCCTGTTTCCATGACATCGGGAACTTTCTTGGGGACGCTTGCGACGGCTTTGGGCTGCGTGTAGGTGATGACGCGGATGTCAGTCACTTCACCGCTTGCAATGAGTTCTTCAATCTTTGCAAAAGCGTCGGCGGTCTTGTCGGCTTTGGGGACGCGTAATCTGCGTGCCAATTCCGGTTCAAGGGTTGTTGTCCAGGCTTCGGCTGCTGCAACTTCGCCGTATGTGTTTTTCACGTACGCGCGGATGGCAGCAACACGGATTGCGGGGGTTTCGATAATGGTTACCGGAACCGAGATTTCTGCGCCGTTGGTAAGACTGTTCTTGATGTCATCGATCATAATGACATGAGTCATACCTGCTTTGTATCCTGCAAATGCCTGTAATTTGGGCTCGCCAGAGGCTTCCGGCCAGGATCTGAATCTGGGGATGTGGCTCTTGGCTCTCTTGCGAGGGCTGTAAGCGCGTGAACCTCTGTCAGGTCTGTGTATGCTTGACATTTTTTGACTCCTAATGGTTTATACTGTCGAATGTACCGGGAGCAAAAACAACAGGTCAGAAGCTATGGAAAAGATTTGAAAATCGAATAAGCATCGCTGATTAAAGTAACAGAGAATAGTAAAGAGCGCTCGGGCGGCAACATCTTCGGCCCCCGGTCTGACGCTTCAGTCCGACTATTATATTACACGTATGAATCAGATGCCGCAATGAGCGCTGCATCGGCAGCTCACATCGATAATCATCTAATTTAATCCATCCACAACATCGACAACGAAAAATATTAATTAATAACATTTCCGTGTTTCCCGCCCTTGACAGGCAGAATCGGGCATTCGGAGAATTGGCCCTGACACTTATGTTGTTCCTACAAGTTCTCACCGGATTAATATTAGACAAGCGGAAAAATCCGGCTTGTTAATAAGTAAGACGAACCGAAAATAGAATAAGTTGTATTTAAAGATGTTCCTTGAAAAAGAAGTATTTTCAAACCGAGAAACGACAATACGGATAATAGATTCAATTCCCGTTCCGGGGAAGGCAGTCCGTGATTTCATCAGAATCTTAAACCAATTAAATAAACTAAATATTTGAGAGTAACGGAAAAAAGTATAAAAATTGAAAAAAGAAAAGGTTCATTCTTTCTTTTGTTCCTCCGGTTGAATTGTCCGGGCGCCCTTTTTAGGCAGATGCGGGAGGAAATATTTGCTGAAATCATGGAACGGACTGTTGCGGATTTCTTTGATTTCTTCCTTGATAATCTTGCGTCTGCCGAATTTGATTTTTGTTCTCCCGTCTTCCGTGGCCCAGTAGAAGTAGCGGGAGAAAAGCAAATAAAGGCCGCCGACGACCGGCGTCAGTATCGCGCAGACCGTGAAAACAATCGCGTAATAGGAAAGAACAGATTTCCTGTACACCGAACGCGAATTGAGAATGATCTGGGCCGCCAGATCGTAATCCAGATTTCCCGGAACCGCTTCGTTATTATAATAGACATTATTGATCGCCGCAACATATTGCTTGGCTTCATCGAATTTAGCGACGTGTTCGTAATAAATCAAACTGTCCGACGGAAGCGGATCTTTTGTTTTGTAAAGGTATTGAAGTTTGATATTCGGCATGAAAGACGTCAGCGCCGTTACAATGGCCAGCACTGAGAAGAGCAGGAAACACCAAAAATAAATGGTTGCAACCAAAGGCCGGTCCGGCGTTTCATCATAAATACGGAAGGCTCCGATGATCAGAACGCCGAGAAGCGTTAAAATAATCGTGTTTTTGGCTTCAGCGTATCTGAGCCGTTCAAGAATCATATTATAAGTCTGATAGAGAAAATCGCGCACAATAATTCCTTCCGTAAATAAATACCGATACGAGAGATATAATGTAATATCTGTTGGAAAGAATATATAATTTGTCCGGAAATAAAAATTCGAGTTAACGATTGAAAGTAAATTTTTTGGAAAAGTCGGCATCAATAGAGCGCAAAATTTTAAAACAGAAAAAATATAAAAAACAGAATAAGAATGACGGGAAAAATTCAGATTGGTTTGCAGTTATAAGAAGGTATAAAAAGTATACTAACTAAATAGATTCTATAAGGGTATAGTTTCTAAATAAAATATATTCTCATGAAACGTCGGTCTCAAAACCGAAATGAGTGAGATATATAAACAGCTGAATCCTTATTGTAAAAAACGATCTGTCATAAAGACAACTTAAAGCGAAACAAAACGAAAAACAAAAACGAACCGAAATCAGTGGGGTAAAAAACGGATAAACTGAAAAACGAGCCTTGCTGCCCATAAAACGATTAAAAACGAAAGGAGTTGACCATTTGATTATGGAAAAAAACGAAAAAACGACGACTCAATTGAATTTTCAATCAATGCGAGAAGATGAGGAAATGAAAAGACGGGATTCTTTTGAAGCGCTCAAACAATTTGAAGCAGAAATCGGCTACTTTTTCGACAACTTGTCATTGTTGCAAGAGGCGCGGATTCAGGCATCAAATAAAAGAACTGCCTTTTTCGGAGACGCAGTCTTAGATTTTATTGTCTCTGAATTCTTGTTTAAGAATTATACCGAGCTGGAACAGGGGCAGTTGACAAATTTGAAATCACATCTTGTTTGTGACGAAAAATTAGAGAAGATTGTAAAGAAAAATGAATGGGATGAGTACTTAATTGTCGAAAAAGGCATATCGGGAAAATCCAAAAAGATGAATTCGACCTTCTTGGAAGCGGTCGTCGGTGCAGTTTACCTGGACGGCGGCCTGCGTTCAACGGAAGAGTTTGTCTGCAGATTCATTGTCAGCAAAAGAGAAGCTGAAAAGGCGATGAAATCATTGGTTTCACCGAAAGTGAAGTTATATGAATTCTGCCAGCAGCATTATACCGGATTCCGACCGGAATCCTTCCTGGTCTCGGAAGAAGGACCGCCCCACGACAAAACATTCGTGATGGGATATGTTCTTCCCAAAGACATTACAGGATTAAAAACAGACATTACCGGCGAAGGGGTTGGCAAAACAAAGTCGGATGCCGAAACACAGGCTGCGGAAAAAATCAACCGCCGTTTAATGCGAATCGGCATCATGGATAAAGAATAAACGAACATTTAAAACGTGTTTGAAAGAAAGAGCGCTGATTTTTCATTTTTTCAACTTGAAGAAAATGAAAATGATGCGCTCTTTTTTTTGGTTTGCAGCAAGAAATTAAATAAATACGCAGCCTAGAGGTTTTTGTGCAATATATTCCTGCCAAAAAAATGATTCTGCCGGTTAAATATGAGATCGATCTCTTCGGCAGCACGCATATGATGAACATTTACCGCGGCTGTGACCACGGCTGCATTTACTGTGATTCGAGAAGCGAATGCTATCAAGGCGGAAGGCCGGACGGAGATTTCGGAATCGTTCACGCCAAAGAAAAGGCTCTTACTTTAATCGAAGAGGAACTACAGGTGCGCCGGAAAGCCAATGCGCCTGAAATGATCATCGGAACAGGATCTATGAGTGACCCGTACAACAGTTTCGAGAAAAAACTTGAATTAACGCGCGGGGCACTCTGTCTTTTTGACAAATATAAATGCGGTGTCGGCGTGATTACAAAATCAGCGCTGGTCGCAAGGGACGCCGACCTATTCTCTTCCATTTCAAAACATTCTCCCGTCAACGTCGGGATCACTATTACGACAACAGACGAGGATCTTTGCCGGAAAATCGAGCCGAATGTTTCCGCCCCGGCCCAACGCTTTGAAGCCGTGAAAGTATTGTCGGAAGCCGGCGTTTTCTGCGGCGTTCATATGAATCCGGTTCTTCCGTATCTGACGGACAGTGAAGAAAACATTCGGAAAATCACCCGGCAGGCGGCTTCCGCCGGTGCGGACTATATCCTTTGTTACGGTTTCGGGATGACGCTTCGAAAAGGAAACCGGGAATATTATTATGAAAATTTGGACAAAACATGGCCGGATTTAAAAGAAAAATACATGAAAACGTACGGCAGCAAATACAACTGCGCATGTGAAAATGCCAAAGATCTGGCGGCCGTGTTTGCTGAAGAATGCGAGAAAAACGGCCTGCTTTACCGCATCAAAGACATTAACGCCGCGTGGAAAAAAGAAAAGCCGAAACAGAAAAAGCTTTTTGAATATAAGTAAAAAAGAAAAACGCCGTGAAGCGGTTTATGAAATGATTTAAGTTTAGAACTTGCGTCCTTTTATGAACAGACAGAACGGCTATGACGAACAGTTATATCTGATTAAAGAGGTATAAAAAGGAACAACAGAAAATTATACAGGTGTTTTCGGCGGTATTATGGCAATTGATTGGGTATTTATACAGAATTTATATAACATTTTTTTAATCGTTGTCTTAATCGTGAATGTTGCCGCTGCCTTAACAATCATATTTTATGAAAGGCGCAGTCCTCAAATTGCGGCCGCGTGGGTTTTATTACTTGTTTTTTTACCCGTTGTCGGCTTCTTTGTTTACATATTTTTCGGCCGCCATTTGTACGGGACATACAAATACGGAAAAAAAACGCTGGCTGACGAACAGTTTGAACATATTTCATCTTACCAGATCCAGCAGCTGAAAACATCCGATTTGAAATTATCGGAAGCCGGCAAAAATTTTGAAACAACAATCGCGCTTCTTTTGAATCAGGATCATGCCGCTTATTCAACAAATAATGAAGTGGATGTGTATATTCACGGCGATCAAAAGTTTCAGGAAATGGAAAACGTCATCAGGGCAGCAAAAAATCACATCCATATGGAATACTACATCATACGGGATGATCCGCTCGGCCGGAAAATCATGAAACTTTTGACTGAAAAAGCATCGGAAGGATTGGAAGTCAGAGTTCTTTTTGATGCCGTCGGTGTTCGTAAAATTCCATCGTCCTTTTACAGAGAACTGAAAAATGCGGGCGGAAAAATCCATATACTTTTCCCGCTGATGGTTCCGTTTATCAGCACGCGTATCAACTATCGCAATCACCGGAAAATTTTGGTTATTGACGGCGAAGTCGGTTTTATCGGCGGTTTTAATATCGGCGTTGAATATCTCGGCGAGGGGCCGCTCGGATATTGGCGCGACACGCATTTAAAAATCCGCGGCGGAGCCGTCGCAAGTCTTCAGCAGAGATTTATCAAAGACTGGAACTTTGCTTCAAAAACAGATGCTGTCAAAAATGACTCCAGTTATTATCCGACGATAATCGGTGATCAAAGCGGAAACATGGCGGTCCAGATTGTTTCCTCCGGGCCGGATTCGGACAATGCCGCGATTTACAGCGGTTTTTTAAGTTTAATCGGCCGGGCCAAAAAATCGATTTATATTCAAACGCCTTATTTCATTCCGGACCAGAGTGTTTTTGAAGCGCTCCGCGTCGCGGTTCTGTCGGGCATTGACGTAAGGATCGAAATTCCGAATAAACCCGACCACATGTTTGTGTATTGGGCCAGTTATTCTTATCTCGGTGACTTGATAAGGCTCGGCGCGAAGGGATATACTTATGACCGCGGCTTCATCCACAGCAAAACGGCGGTTATCGACGGTGAAGCGGTCACCATCGGCACCGCGAATTGGGATATCCGCAGTTTCAAATTAAATTTCGAGACCAACGCCTTCGTTTATGACCGGGATTTCGGAGAAAAAATGAACCGGATCATATTGGAAGAACTGGAAACGGATTGTACGAAGGTCACCGTTGAAAAATACAACAGCAGACCTTTAACCACTAAAGTCAGGGAAGGATTCTGCCGCCTGATTTCACCGCTTTTATAAAATATGTATCTGTAAACAGGAATAAATAGCAGTAAAACTTAAAACAAGTTATGTCAATGCACGATATAGAGGATTTCGCCGAACAGATGGTCCGTCTCGTGAACGAAAGCGAAATCTCCGATAAAGAAAAAATTGATTTGATTTACAACATTTATAAATTCCATGACTCGTGGGATACGAGTTTTACAAAACTCCGCGTCTATCAAATTTTAGTTGATACCGGATACTTTTACCTTTTTGATCCGCATGAACATCCGGATTATGAAAAATACAAAGACTTTTTTGACAAGCTGCCGGAATCCAATGAGATGTACATTTACGAGGATCCGGTTGCCGGTTACACCGGAAAGGACGAGCCGACAAGTTATTGGTTTGACTATTCCTATGATTCCGAAAAGAATGAAGAATTTCCGCTGAATAAAATGTGCTGTGAAGCGGGATCCCCCGTGTGGAGCTACTTTGTCGGAGAAGAGAAAGCGCCGATAAAAATGTCTGAGATTCGGCTTTTCAGCCGTTTAACGGAATTAGCCGCCGAAAATGAAGATATTTACTGTATGGGCGAATTGTATTACATTGTTTCTTATGTCCTTTTCGATTTGGAAAGCGAGGAGGAAAAACAGTTTATCGAAAAAATGAAACCTGTTCTTTTAAAAGATGAAGTGATGGCGGTTTTGAAGTCGCTTTATTTGGACTATTACGTGGAAAACTTCTTTGAAGAATGGGATGAAGAGACAGGAGAGGATAAATTTCCGTATAATTTCATCAAAGAATGGTACGGTTATTATTTCGACTGGAAAGAAAGACAGGGACCCGGTGAAGAGGAAGGAGCCGGCGCGGCCGTGCCTTCGGAAGACTTCCGCAATTTGATATCCGACGGCGACGTGGATGCGTTCTTTGAACAGCTGGAAACTTTCAACATGAATTTCAGCGCAATGAAAGGATTGTTTTTGTTCGGCAAACTGTATGAGAATATCACGCCGGAAGGACATGAAAAAATCCTGGCGTATGATGTCGGGCAAACGGAAAATGAAGAAATAAAGAAATTTGTCGCGGATTACAAAGACTGGGCGGAAAACAAAGGAGATGTTGCGTACTACGCCCGCCGGGCGCATGAGAGCCTGAATGTTGAACAGAATATGGCGGCAGCTCAATATTACATTCAGGAAGGATTGGCAATTGATCCCGAAAACGCTGTCCTGAAGCTTTACGAAATTTATATTTTCATGAATTATGCCGAGGATGAAGAGGGAAATCCGGCGATTAAAGCCTATTTGGAGAAATTGGACAATATGCTGGAAACCGGATTTGAACGCGGGGATATAACGGCTTTTGCTTATTATTTAAAAGCGGCCGGATTATACCGTTTGGGAGAAATGGAATCTTCAAAAACCGTCATGAAGAAAGCCGCAGAAACATCACCCGAATATCAAGCCGTCTATAATGATTTTTTCGGCAGTGAGAATTAAATAAAACATCCCATTAATTTCGGCAAATCAACAGATTTGCCGTTTTTTCGCTTCGGATTTCATGCTGAATTCCAAATAAATATACGAATCAGCTAACGGATTATACGCATTCAAATTATGACAAGAGATATATAGAAGACGGGAATAATTACTATTAGACTGTGAAAATAAACAGTTTGAATTCAATTTTAAAAACGCTGGGTAAAATTACCTCAAAAAACGGCAATATAAAACAGCGCTATAGATTCAAAAAACGAGGCGTAAAAAATATGCTTAATTTAAAAAACAGAAAAATGATAGTGGCAACGCTGTCAATTCTGCTTATGCTGTTCAGCGCGGCGGTTGCGCCCGCGGCTGCTTCATCAACAGATGCAACAACTGTTGTCAATGTTTACCATGTCTATGACAGTCTTCCTGACGGCTGGGAATATCAGGGTTTTAAAGAACTGCCTTCTAATTTAGTGCAGGGCGGAGATCCGGACTATTATTACTATTCCGAAGATGACGATTACATCAATTATTTGGATTTCTGGACATCCGACGCTTATTTGATGGATAAAAGCACGGGCTCTTATCAATATACTGACGGCGCCACCAACAACATGTTTTCTTATGACGGGACATCAGACGAATACTCGGTTTCCGTCAACGGTATCATATACACCTATGACGGCAATGGAAATGAATATGTTGTCAAAGAAGGAAAATCGTTCAGATACGATCAGGTCACGAATGTTGAGAATTATATTAACACTTTGAACGGCGAATTTAATCTGAAGAGTGCTTTGATTCAGTACAATACAACCGATGTCATGCTGCAGAGACAGCTGTATCAAAACACTCCTGAGCATTACAAAACCGTCTATACGGTTGCCGGAAGATCTTTTGATCCCATGGATACCGGTCAGCTGGAAAACAACCCCGATGATTTAAGAGCATGGCAGGGTGCTTATCTGAGCCATACCGATCCTGCCGGAATCAGAACAATTAAAGACAGCACTGTTATCACCTACATGTACCAGTTTGCTGCAAATGTTTTCTATCCGGTTGCCAATCAAAAGCCGACTTACTTCCATGACGGAGACACTTTCAGGTACCTGGACGGCAGCAACAATTTAATTGTGACGACATTTAAGAACGGCAATTATGATTTTGTGTTTGAAAACAACACTCATTACGACATGGTGATATCATATACAAAAGATCCGATTGGAAACGGTTTTGCAGTTCGATTCGATACCAACGGCGGAACGCCGAAGCCGGCAGACCAGACAGTTGCCGCAGGCGATAAAGTCATCGAACCTTCAGGTTCCGGCAAACCCGTCAAGTCGGGCAATACCCTGACGGGATGGTATACGGACTCCGCATTGAAAAACAAATGGAATTTTGCAAAGGACACTGTCGACAGCGACATGACATTATACGCCGGGTGGAAGAGTAACGGCGGCAACGGCGGAAACAATAACACGACACCGCCGGATCCGAATAAACCCGAAAGCGGAAACCCGGGAAACTCCGTACCGCCCGGTCCGGAACAGAACCCTGAAAATGAGACTGTCTCACCCGGATATTCGGCATGGGTTTTCCCGTTCCTGCTCCTCTTGTTACTTATTTTAATCGTCGGTTCGGCTCTTTATTTGAGGTACAGACGCCGCAGTATACAATAAATGATTTAAATTAAGCGAATTCTTTCGCTTAATTACTCTCTTTTTCATTTCATTCCTGCCGGTTTTATTTATTTTATCCCGCGTTTTTTGTGATATATAGATGATATAATAAAATATAC